>NZ_JFHL01000008.1:0-47954 GCF_003664995.1 Mesotoga sp. BH458_6_3_2_1
ATTTCCGGGAATGCAGGTTGTATCAGCTTTGATACTATTCAATGGTCCAATGGACTGGACATCTGCCCAGAGTACCTCTTTGATCATTCAAGGCCTATAGCAGCACTTGGCTGAGAAAACAGGATATGAATTGAAGAAACATGATAAACGCTCTTCGAAAGAGCGGGAAAGCGATTCTTTTTCTTACTTTCAGGAGCGTAATCAGAAGTCGACTATTAAGAAGATGGTGTTCCTTTTATCGGATTGAAGCATCAACAATCTGTCTCAAAGATTCTTGTATACATTTCTGCGATGTCCGACATGCAGAATAGTAACTGACTTATCTTGCTAACAAATCTCATAGATAATCCGATAGTCACCAGCTCTTATCCGCCATCCCTCTCTTCCGGTCAACTTACTTGAACCTCTTGGACGTGGATTCGATGCTAGCAACAATATCCTTTGCTTGATTCTGCTATAGTTTGGCTCTCGAAGAGACTGAAGCTCTTATGCAGCTTTGCTAAGAATAAGAAGTTTGTATGAGTCAGACATCTTTGCGCTTGGATTTTTCTAAAGCTTCTTCAAACGGAAGAATCTCGTCGGCTGACTTCTTAGCTTTGTCGTATGCTCGAATCTCTTCCAATTCTTCCAACTCATCAAGAATCTTCTTATATGTAGAGATACTAAGAATCACGCTAACAGGTTTTCCATCTTCATTAACAATCATGCGGGGTTCTTTCATTAAATCACCTCATCTGGAATTGTAGCATTTCGAAGAGCGGTTCTCCGTTTCGACGCTGTACGTACAGCTTTTTTGCTAAGAACTATGAGAATAGGAGAGAGGAAGAGACTGGAGGGAAGCAAACTCTTTTCTCGGAGGATGGCGGACCGTTGACGGACAACGTTGTCTTTACAGCGATCAGCGGGTTTTGCTTCTATGCGTATAGCGGTTTCCGAATGTGAGATCCCGTACAGGATCCCTGAACAGGAACGCTTCAGGGCAGGCTTTACGGGATGACAATGTCAGACGATTATGGGATTCTTTTGTAGGGGCGAACGGCTGTTCGCCCGTGAGTGGATTTCAGGGCAGGCTAAAGGGATGACAGAAGAGGCGCTCATCAGAGAAGATCCTAGGGGATGACAGTAACGCACGATTGCGTAAAACGGGACAGACCATAGCAAAAGTCGCAATGCGCCGAAGATCATCGGCGGACGCAAGGCCGGCAAGTTCATCCCGGGACGCAGGGCTGGCAAAGATCATGCCAGGACGCAAGGCCCGCTTCGCGGGGAAGAGCCGCTTGGATAAAAAACACTGAAGGCTGTACGCTGGAAAAAGGAGAATATGGCTAATTAGAGCGGGTTTTAAACAGAAGACCGCGTTAGGAAGACCGGGTTGATAGAAGCGGGTTATGGTAACCGGGTTTTGAAGAACAATATGCAAAAAGGGGACTCAATTTCTCCTACTCAGGATTCCGGACTGTCCTTCTTTTTCGTTTTTTGACTCGAAGTGTACAGGTTAAACTGTAATTGCATTGTAGTTCCTATTCGATGGGACTGATGCTTGCTTTGTTGTCACAAATACTATATACTCTTTGTGACAAGAGGAGTGAACCTTATGAAAGAAATAAGCACCAGGGAGAAAATAACGAATTATATAAAGAGGAATCCAAAATCAAGGATTTACTCTATCTCTGACTTTTCAAGATTTGGTACTTATGATAGTGTTCGAAAAGCTCTATCACGGCTGGAAATCGAGGGGAGGTTAATTCGTGTTTCGAGGGGCTTCTATAAATCCCAGGAATTCAACATACTTGTAAATGAGGAAGTCGCTTCAGATCCTGATCAGTTTGCTAGAGCCTATGCAGAGTCCTACGGCTGGAAAATCGCTCCGCACAAGGAAACAGCTTTGAATATGTTGGGTTTGTCAACTCAGGTACCAAATGTCTTTCAGTACGTAAGTGATGGCCCATATAGAACTGTATCTCTCAATGACGGACGGAAAATAGAGTTCAGACATAGAACTATTCGCGAAATAAGCAAACTTAGCTATAAGGAAGCGGCCCTCCTTGAAGCACTCAAGACTCTGGGGAAGGAGCGGATTTCTCCTGATGTCAGGAGTAGGATCCTTCGAAGATTCAGTAAGAAGGAACTAGAAGCTTTGAGAAAGCGAGTTCAGAAGAGCAGGAAATGGATTTATGAGGAAATCTGCAGATTGATTGAAAGGAGCGAGAACAGTGTATCGCATCGCTAACGAAACTAGCTCAAACCTGAGAGCCATTTTCGGAAATACTGCAACTAGAAGAGGTATCAGTCCGGCAATTATAGAGAAGGACTTTTGGGTATGTTTCCTGCTTGAGGTTCTCTTTCATCACAGCAAGTATTCAAAGCATTATGCCTTTAAAGGTGGAACGTCTCTTTCAAAGGTATATAAAGCAATAGAACGTTTTTCTGAAGATATAGATCTGATAGTTGATTGGAGGCTTCTAGGATATTCGTTAACACAACCATGGGAATCAAGATCTAGAACTAAGCAAGAGAGTTTTAATCAGGAGGCAGCTTTGAGAACTGAACGGTTCGTCGCTACCGAGTTTGTTCCGAGTCTAGAAGAATCATTGAGTTCGTTCATTAAAGATTTCGATTTGCATGTCGATCCGGATGATTCTCAGACCGTTCTCTTTAGATATCCACAGATATTCGCTGACCAGAGCCTACTGCAAGAAATTAGATTGGAGATCGGACCCTTGGCGGCGTGGTCTCCATCTGGCGATAAACCCATTACTCCATATGCCGCCGAGGAGTTCCCTAAAGCTTTTCGCATGCCGAGTACTCTTGTAAGAACAGTAGAAGCAAAACGTACATTTTGGGAAAAGGCAACTATCCTCCACCGTGAAGCCAACAGGAAGAATGGAAGGTTACCGCTTAGGTATTCCAGGCACTACTATGATCTTCATATGTTGTGCAACACCTCAATAAAACGCGAAGCACTTGAGGACATCGAATTGCTTTATAAGGTTGTGGCATTCAAGGACAAGTTCTTTCATTGTGCATGGGCAAAATACGAAGAAGCACTCCCCGCAACGTTGCGCCTAGTACCGCCCAACAATGTACTAAAGAAACTGGAAGAAGACTTTGAAAAAATGAAGCCAATGATATTTGGTTCGGTCCCTTCTTTTGAACAAATACTTGCCACTCTTCGCGAATTTGAGCAAGAAATGAGAACTCGTTAAGAGCTGTCCTTGTTTCGACCAATAGCGTGGATCCGTCCTCGACAAATAGGGGCTCTATTATTGAATAGACGGGGACAGACGTCAGGAGCTCGTCAGTCCCCTATTTGTGTTTGAAGACGCTAATCGCTAGAAAAGCAAGACAACAAGAAGAACAAGATCCCGTACAGGATCATTACGGGATGACAATGTCAGACGATTATGGGATTCTTTTGTAGGGGCGAACGGCTGTTCGTCCGTGAGTGGATTTCAGTGCAGGCTAAAGGGATGACAGAAGAGGCGCTCATCAGAGAAGACCCTAGGGGATGGCACCCTTCACGTCATCCTGACAACGCTCCAGGTCAGGATCCCTGCCCCTCGCGAAAAAGGGACAGACGTGAAGAGAATCGTCAGTCCCTATTTTCGCTTAAAGCGTACAGAGGTTCTAATGGACCCGGTAAGTTTCTACTTTCGAAAGTTACTTAGAATCAAGTAAGGATCACAGAGTGCTTATGATACTTCAGCAATGGTGATGAATGAAAGAGTAATTTGACCCGTTAAGCATTGTATGACGAAATTTCTTCAAGGGTCACGCTCTTTTTGAAAACTCAAAAACGAACATTGACAATACTTAGAGCGTTACTTTGCTGCTGGAAGAGACTGACGTTGCGAAAGTATAGTCCGGCTCCTAAAGGAATAGCAGACATGATTTTCAAGTATAGTAGTATATGATGTACTAACGTGTGGTATGTGATATACTAAGGTTATGAAGATGAATATGAGTTTTTCAGATATTGAAGTTGCTTTGAAGGCTTTGAATTCTCAGTTAAAGAGAATTGGAAAGAAAGTCGGCCTGGTTGTTTGTGGCGGTACCGCATTGAACGCTCTTGGTTTAGTCCAGAGGACAACTGCTGATATAGATGTAGTTGGTTTCGCAGAGGAAGTCGAGGATCAGATCGTTGTCAGCAGGGCCGAATTCCCGGATTGGCTTCTAGATTCTGCCGGAAAAGTGGCCAGGGATATGGGCCTTCCCAAAGACTGGATAAACAACGGGCCGACATCATTAGTTGAACTCGGTTTACCTGAAGGATTTTCAGAGCGACTAACCAAGGTTCAAATTGGGAGCTCTCTTTCTGTTTATTATATTTCGCGAACAGATCAGATTTACTTTAAGTTGTACGCTTCAGCTGACCGCGGCGGGTATCACGTAGATGATCTGATGAAGTTAGAACCAACGGAGAAAGAGATTGTAGAGGCAGCGAAATGGACAATGAGTCATGATGTCTCGTTGACTTTTAGAGGAATCATGATTGATCTTTTGCGGAGGCTTGGTTTTGATGATGCATCCAAAGAGCTTTAAGAGATTGATTGTAGATAATGCCGTTGGGATGCTGTGGAACCAGTGGGTAAATCTTGGTGCATGGTCGAGAGCTGAGCAAAGGGTGACCTCTTTTAGTGATCCGGAGTGCGCTATTGCCTTTTCGAGTTATTTCTGTAAATACGAAAAGCGTCTAGAAAAGATCTCTCTGGACTGGAGCAAAGTGAACCTCCAATACATTAATCATTCTCGCTTGAAAAGACTTTGGAAGACTGTGACCGATCATATTGAACTACGCGATAATTTTCACGAAATCCAAGCTGCCACTACTTCCAGCAAGTATATCACTGAGCCTAATGCAAAAGACATGGCGAACTTGCTTGTTAGACTGAGACTGCTCTTTGGATCTACTACCAGAGCAGACGTGATATTCCATTTGCTGACCAAGGGAAGCGCAAATTCGAATCAAATAGCAACCTATCGCTTTCTCAATCAGAAGGCGGTACTTCTGGAACTAGAGAAGCTGGCTAAGGCCGGTGTTTTGGTAGAGAGAAGATCATCGCGGGAGAGACTCTTTTCCGCTCAAAGACAGTTCGCCAAGTTTTTTGAATTCGAAATTCAGCCGATTAGTTCTCCATGGTTTCTTCTTGCTTCGCTACTGATGTTAGAAGGATGTCTCACAGATGAGCTCATTGATGATGAATATCTAGTCTTTTCAGCATTCATGGATATTAAAAGAAAACTTTCTGACTATCTTCAGAAGGCTGGCGAATGCAACTTAAGTCTCTCAGGATCAACAGCAGACGAGTTTTATGAGAATGTTGCTGAGTACTACACATGTCTTTGTCCGGTCTGTGAGAGTATTAACGCCCGCTAATATACTCAGATGGAGCAGGTGTCAATTTTTGTGAATATCACCGAATGTGAGGCAGCTTCGCAGGAAGCCTCTCAGGTCAACCGTCAACGGTTCTCCGTCCTCCGACAAGAGTTGCAAGCAAGACGCAAGGCGCCGAAGATCATCGGCGATCAATTAAGAAGTGATGCTGCTCCGCAGGAAGTGAGGCCCGGAAGACCATCCGGGGAAGTGATGCCGACTTCGTCGGGAAGTGATGCTGGCGCTTTCGCGCCAGGAGGCAAACAACAAAACAAAATGACTGCATGAAAGTACTTGAATGGTGAGTTTTCAGATGATATATTATCCTCAGTTCATTTTGAGGAGGATAGATCATGGAGATCGAAAGGCTTAATATCTGGAAGCTGGGTGTTGAGCTTGCAAAGGATGTTTATGTTCTCACAGAGAAATTCCCTAAGAAAGAGCTCTATAGTCTAACCGACCAAATAAGAAGAGCTGCGGTTTCTGTACCCTCTAATATCGCAGAAGGGAAAGGTCGTTCATCTGCAAAGGACTTCATTAACTTCCTGAGTGTTGCCAGAGGGTCACTCTATGAATTAATAACCCAGCTCTATATTGCGAGGGAGATTGGATACCTGACTCAAGAAGATTTCTCAACTCTTCAAAAGAGAATCGAGGATCTTTCGCATAAGATAGTTGCTATGACGAAGTACCTTAGGAATAACAAGTGAGCTCGACTTTGTCGGGAAGTGAGGCTGCTGCGCAGGAGGCAGAAAAGAGACAGTCTGCTGACGCAGGCCATTTCCGCTATGCGGGAGATGAGATCCCGTGCAGGATCATTACGGGATGACAATGTCAGACAATTATGCGATTCTTTTTGTAGGGGCGAACGGCTGTTCGCCCGTGAGTGGATTTCAGTGCAGGCTAAAGGGATGACAGAAGAGGCGCTCATCAGAATAAGCTTAAGTGATGACATCCCTTCACGTCATCCTGACAATGCTCCTGGTCAGGATCTGGGTCACAATAGCTTCATCTAATTTCTAAACCTGAAGTTGTCATTGACTTATGCAGATCAAGATGCTGTATCTTTTTGTATCTAACGATAACTTTCTCTTATGTCTTCCCAAAGGTCTCGAAGGTCTGGATTTCTTGTCTTAATCAGCCTCAGTTTCCATTCTCTCTTCCAGCTTTTCAGCTGCTTTTCTCTTCTGATAGCCTCTTTGATTGTTTCAAAGTACTCATAGTAGACAACGACTACACAATTGTACTTATGAGTGAAGCCTTCTATCATCTTGTTCTTGTGCTCAAAGACCCTTCGAAAGAGATTGTTTGTTACACCAATATAGAACACATTTCTGGAAGGATTTGTCATTATGTAAACAAACCCCGAATTCATTACATCACCTCATATGAATCAGAAAATGAGTATTATTATGATAGCATTGTGATTTGCTCTTGATGAGTGCCTGTGAAGAGAAGGACTAGATCCCGTGCAGGAACATCACGGGATGACAGAAGAAACGTCCATCAGGGCAGGCTTTACGGGATGACTCCCTTTCACGTCATCCTGACAACGCTCCTGGTCAGGATCCCTGCCCCTCGCGAAAAAGGGACAGACCATAGGACCCGGTCCGTCCCTATTTTCGCTTACAGCGGTCAGCGGGTCTTCGTTCTCAGGCGCAGAGCGGTTCTTAGTGCGAGATCCCGTATAGGAGGATTACTGGATGACAGTCCCTTCACAGAGATCTTATCACTCCGACCTGGCCGACAAGTCCGTCAAATTCTGGACTGCTCCGACAAAAGCGAGAAGAGCCGTTCTGGAAAGAGACGCGAAAAATGGGACATGCGAAAAAGCGAGAAGAGGAGAGAGGAAGAGAGAGAAGAGAGACGCCTTCTCGTGAGCGTAGCGAATGTCTCTACCATGTTCTTTCTCGATTGGTCTTATCGGAGAACGGGTCCTCGCTCTTGGACGGCCAACTGAGGACTGCTATTACAGCCTACAGCGGTTTCTAAAGTGTGTTGAGGTAATCGGTGAATGTTAGGGTGGGAAGTTTTCGTCGTTTCTTGATCATTTGGCTCCAAATGGTATTTCCTTCAGATTCATCTACTAAACCTTTGAGTAACGCAGTATGAAGAATCATCGGAGTCGTTAGGTTTCTGAGATGAAATAACTGAATATAGTATTGAATGTCCTTCAAGTTGTTGCTTGCCAACACTCCTTTGCGTACCTTTGCTAGTGCTATTGCTGAAGCCTCGCCTTTTCCTATACGTTTCTGTCCACTCTGCGGGTTTCTTGTCAGCATGTAGTAAAGTTTGAATTCTTCTGTACCGACAAGCATTTCGGCCTTTCTAATTTCATCTTGAGACAGCAGCTGATTCACTTTGCTTGAAAGATGACTTATGCTTGGATTTGAAAGCTCGTCTAGTACTTGTTCTGGAAGAACTATTCTCTTTGGGTAAAGGCTTATCAATATGTCTGTCCTGTCGACCCACAAGAATGAAGAAATACAGTCGGTGTCAAAGAATATTGGCTCAATCATATCTCTCTTCGTCTTCTTCGGTTCCGTATACGATATCTGACCTGAAAGCTTCAAGAAGGTATTGTTCATATAGCCCTTTGGAGATCACTTCTCTTTCCCTCAGTGTTTCGGCAAGTTTCACATACTTGCCGAATGTTGTGGCTTTCTTCTCCCCAGAAGAGGGTCTGTACAGTGATACATCATAACCCTGTTCTTGAGCTGACTTGATAACTCCAGTTTGCATTTCAGCTGCCTTTGCTTTCGTCAAGTATCCTTCTCTGATAAGTCGAATTAGTGTTGCCTGCCTGCTTAGGCCGTAATACTGCTCAACCCGTACCACATCTTCCAGCGTAATTTCTTCTTCTTTCTGAATTCGCCGTTCAAGAAATTCTCTAAGTGATTCATACGGGGCCAGAAAATACGACGCGAATTTGTTGGCTTCGATTTCAGCCGCGTCTTTTTCATCAAATGCTGCTGGGCAGACAACTCTATGGAGTTCTTTGTGGAAATAGATGTGGCAGAGCTCGTGGGCCGCAGTGAAGCGCTGTCTGCCGTATGTTTGCTCTGAGTTTATGGCCATTATCTTGTTGTCTTTATCTCTTAAACACATCCCGCTGATTCTTTTGCCCAAAGGGTAATAGACAAGAGTCAAATCATGTATGCTACCAAGAACAGCGAAGATGTCTATTGGAGAGAAAACATCTTCGCCAAGTTGTTTTCTCATCCAAAGAGCGTTTGCATTTATCTGAATATCATCAAGCATTGTCTGTGTAGACCTCTGCCATTCTCTGCATATCCCTAAGGTTCAAAGCAATTCGGTTTATGACAGCAATTGATTCCAGGTCCTCAGATTCCAATTGTCTAGCTCTCATTGCAAAGGGAATCTGCTCGAGACAAAACTCTCCTTCCAGTAATGATTCGACAGGCAGACCAAAAAGATTAGCAAGTTTTTCGAGAGAAAGCACACTTAGCTGTCGCTGACCGCTTTCGAATTTCGAGATGTAACTCTGATCCACCCCGAGATACTCTGCAAGTTGACTCTGGGTTATTGAGCTCTTCACTCGTAGTTCCTTCAACCTCGCGCCTAAAGCTTTCCCGCCTAGCATATCGATCCCCTCCCAGACAATATTATATCACTTGTCATATCTACAATAGTCATTTATCTTTATTGTATGACACATTGAATGAGTTGGTTGGTTGAGAATGGAGCGAAGTTCCACTTTGTCGGGAAGCTCTTTCTGGTTCACCGTCAACGGTCCTCCGTCTTCCGACACGAGAGAGTTGCAAGACGCAAGGCGCCTTTAACAGGAGGCGAGGCCGACTTTGTCGGGAAGTGATGCTGGGAAGTGCATCCCAGGAAGTGATGCCCGGAAAAACATCCGGGGAAGTGAGGCTGCTTCGCAGGAGGTATCGCAGGTCAACCGTCAAGGGTTCTCCGTCCTCCGATAAGAGCATATTACATTTGAAAGATCTTCAGCGCAGTCTGCTGACGCAGGCCATTTCCGCTATGCGGGAAATGAGATCCCGTGCGGGGGCATCACGGGATGACAATGTCAGACGATTATGCGATTCTATTGTAGGGGCGAACGGCTGTTCGCCCGTGAGTGGATTTCAGTGCAGGCTTAAGGGATGAAATCGCATAGGCTCACTGTATGACTGCCCTTCATGTCATCCTGACAATGCTCCTGGCCGTCTCGCCTTCGGCTAGGCCAGTTCCGCTACGCGTCATCCTGACAATGATACTGGTCAGGATCTCGATTCATAAAGCGAAAAATGGGACAGACCATAGCAAAAGTCGCAATGCGCCGAAGATCATCGGCGGACGCAAGGCCGGGAAGTTCATCCCGGGACGCAAGGCCCGCTTCGCGGGGAAAGAGCCACGTCTAGGAACGGATAATGAAGATCGGGTTGTGGAAGCGGGTTGTCAGAACCGGTTCTTGAAGAGAAAGATGCTGAAACAAGTTCAGACGAATTTGTGGGCTAATTCGGAGAACGGAGGACCGCTGACGGACAACGTTGTCTTCCCAGCGATTAGCGGGTTTTGCTTCTATGCGTATAGCGGTTTCCGAATGTGAGATCCCGTACAGGATCATTACGGGATGACAATGTCAGACGTATATGCGATTCTTTTTGTAGGGGCGAACGGCTGTTCGCCCGTGAGTAGATTTCAGTGCATGCTAAAGGGATGACAGAAGAAGTGCTCATCAGAATAAGCTTAAGTGATGACATCCCTTCACGTCATCCTGACAATGCTCCTGGTCAGGATCACGGTCTCTCTCTTCTCGTGAGCGAAGCGAGCTCTCGGATATGCTTTTTCTCGGCTTTTTAAAGCGTTCTGCGGTTCTTTAGGCGCCGGGTGCGGACTCCATAATTCGATTCTTTATAGTATTATCGTCAGAAGCAACTTAAGCTAGATAGTTCATACGATCGACTCGTGATGTTCATTACGGATTGGTTTGCATTAGTTGTATACTATGGCGAATACAATCTTGGGGGTGATTATATGAAGAGGAAGATTGCCCTATCCATCGGCTTGATTGTTTTAGTTGTTGCTTTTTTGGTTTCAGGGTGCGTGAAGACTATTGATGTTCCTAATTCTGATACTACAGACTGGTCTCTGCAAGCTGTGGATGGGCAGGCGAGGGTGATCATAGGTTTCTCCGGTCTGCCCGACAAGGCTCTTGTCAAGGCTTTCGGTGGCGAGGTCTACGCGGAGTTCAACTTTATCAAAGCTTTGTCCGCGAAGATTCCCGTTGAGGCGATTGACGGATTGCTAAGAAATCCTCATATAGTCTATGTAGAACCAAACATTCAACTTCATGCTCTTGAAGAGCAGTATTTGTGGGGTATGGATAGGATCTTTGGAGACGAGTCTTTCGAGTTCCCAACATGGGTCACATCAACTGGAGACGGTGTTAAAGTCGCTATTCTCGACACTGGAATTGATGGAACCCATCCCGATCTCCAAGGCAAGGTTGCAGGAGGGGATGACTTTACAGGAACTGATTCTTATTCCGATAACAACGGACACGGGACTCATGTTTCAGGAACTGTTGCTGCGATCTACTCCAATAATAGCGGAGTCTACGGTGTTGCGCCTTCTGCGTCTCTTTATGCTGTTAAGGTCCTCGACTCAACAGGAAGCGGTTATCTTGATTGGATTATTGCTGGAATTCAGTGGGCAATAGTCAACGACATCGATATCATCAATATGAGTCTGGGTACTACAAGCGATGTGCAATCCCTCGAGGATGCATGCAACGCAGCCTTTGCCGAAGGAGTTCTCATAGTCGCAGCGGCAGGGAACAGCGGCAATAGACCTGGAAATAGGGACACCGTTGAATATCCCGGAGGATACGCTTCTGTTATTGCTGTCGCGGCTTCCGATTCCAACGATGCGCGAGCTTCTTTCTCGAGTACAGGACCCGACGTAGAATTAATTGCGCCCGGTGTAAGCATATTGAGCAGTATTCCCGGAGGCGGTTATGCTTATTACAGCGGGACTTCTATGGCTTCGCCCCATGCTGCTGGAGTTGCAGCCCTTGTTCTTGCTGCAAACTCTTCATTGACTAACGTTGAGGTAAGATCGATTCTTCAACAGACGGCAGAAAATCTGGGGCTTAAACAGGAACATCAGGGATATGGGCTGGTCAGAGCGGATCTAGCAGTCCAAGCGGCCTCTGGAAGCACTCCACCTGATCCGGATCCTGATCCCGAACCCGGTACAGTAACAGTCTCCAATGTCAGCTATTCATTGAGCAGAAATGCCAAGCATATGTATGTTTCAGTTCACCTGGAGCCGGTTGTCGGCGAAGCAAGTGTTTCGATAGAGGTCTATCTCAATAACGGTAGCTCCTCGTACTTTGTCGGAACGATCACAACAGATACTTCGGGAGTCGCCAAGTTCACACTTGTCAATGCACCGTCGGGGACTTATTCGACTGTTGTCACGGATGTCACGGCAGCTGGGTACACTTGGGACGGTGTATTTCCTGAAAATGGTTTTGAGAAATAGGAGATAGCCGGGCAAATCAAGAACATAGATTTCCAAACATTATGCAAGGTCATAATGATGACTATTCGCATATGATGGTCTAATGATAGCGGCTTCTAGTTTCAAGATGTTCCTGATGGCTATTTACTAGATGCTACTGTGAAAGAAGGATTGAAGCTCTTGATTCATCTATGGAGAGAAAGGGTCTTCTGCTTTCTTATTTGGAACTTTTCTTTTATTTCGTATCGCAATCTCTACTCCATCAAGTATTTCATAGAGTCTTCTGCTTTCCCATGTTACAACATATCTTTGAGGCACTCAAACTATAGAATCTAATTGACAATTGGCTCCAAGGGAGTAATAAGTATAGGCACTTCAGAACGGGTTTCTGCGTACGTTTGGCAAGAAGGGTTTGTGGTTTTTTGAGTTGACAATCAGAACTGCACCTACCAAGCTATAAGTGATTCAGCAAATGATGACAGGATTAGTCTATTGTGATCATATCTCTAATTCATGCCACCGTTACATTTCACTTAGTGATCTAGATCAATCCATTGTACTGAATTAAATATTCTCCACAAACTGTGTTTCCCAACATCTGGAAAATCTAGGATAGTAACTTCATCCGTTCAATGCAACATAAATCATTAGTTCAGGGATAACGTTTCTTGAATAATCCTATAGTACAATAAATTTAACCTAATTGTCTTTCATTTCATTTTTCAATCAACATGTGCTATTAATAGATACGGCATTTGTACCAAAGCGATCTGCTAATTTGGTGTTTGTTTAGAGTACGCTTTTTAATTGCAGACTGTTGGGAGAGATACCGAATGAACGTATTACATGTTGCTGCAGGGAAATATCCTACAGAAGATAATCCAATTTCATGTATCTTTGTGAAGAAACTAGTAGAAATGCAACGATCTAGAGGGCTTGACAGTAGAGTTCTCGATGCAGCTGAGTACATGCTTGCTTACTTCAGTCACGACGTTCAGGTTCGTGAGGAAAAGTTAATCATAAGATCCCAAAAGGGACTTGGAAAACTCCCATCGTTTCTACAGGAAAGGTATTTTGAGAGTGTTTTCTCAACGCTTCATAACCGGTACAGCTTGAGACCAGACATTATTCACTGCCACTTTTCAAACAACGCACCTTTAGGTAAGGAATTGTCTTCAAGGTTTGATTGTCCTTATTTGGTAACTCTTCATGAAAACCATTGGTGGTTTGAAGACCTCATTGTTAAGGACCCAAACAAGTGCAAGGAAGCCATAGTCGCTAGTGACATGGTAACTAGACCAAACTCGATAGATATCATTGACCTTTACAGATGGGAGATTCTCAGTAAAAAGATCATGCATTTACAGAACTATGTCGATGAGAAATCTTTCAGAATTCCTTCAGCGAGTGAACGTGCAGAAAGGCGTTCTGAAATGGGAGTAAGTGATAAGAAAGTAATTATAAACATCGCATCTTTGCACAAGAAGAAAGGCCACGAACTTCTCATTAACTCAACAGCAATCCTGAAGAAGCAAATACCGGAACTTGAGATTTGGATTGTAGGTGAAGGGCCAGAAGAGAAATCTCTCCGACAGTTGTCCAGTAATCTCCGGCTTCAAGAACGCATTAGGTTTCTTGGAAGAATAGACAACAGTAAGATACAGTCCTACCTTTCCTGCGGAGATCTGTTTGCGTTCCCTAGCATAGCGGAAAGTTTTGGAATAAGCCAAGTCGAAGGAATGTTAGCTGGCTTGCCCGTTGTTGCAACTCGTAATTTCGGGAGCGAAGACATTGTTCTAAATGGGCATAATGGTTTTATTATCTCTTCAAGGGATCCTAAGGAATACGCTGATTGCTTGTTGGAGGCCCTTACAAAGACTTGGGATCAGTATTCCATCAGACAATCTGCAGTAGAAAGATTCGGTTCAGACATAGTTTACGACAAATTACTCAAGCTGTATGAGTCACTGATAAAGAATCACTATCGGGATACTTAGCGAACATAGATCACCTTTTTTTAGGTTAGATTCTTTTGATAATTGATAATAGCGCCTTAGCAGACTCTGGTTGAAGACATCAGATCGCTTCTTTGTAGAAGACAAAATGATTCCGTGAAATCGTTGACTTAATCTTCGTATGAATAACGAGAAGTAAATCTAACTGCGTTTTTGAATGAATATTTTATAATCTTGAATCTATCCTCGATGCATTTATTTCTACTAGCTCCGGATACTTTCTTAGAAGATCTATGATTTCACGCCAGTTCATTTTGTTGGCGTCATACTTTTCAACCATGATTCTCGTGAATTCCAGATCTTCGGGATAATCAACTGTGAGCCTGTAGTGCGATAAATCCTCTTGCAGAGGCACCTCAATGAGTTTGAATAGCTCAGGGTGTTCAATTATGTAAGGTGTTACATGCTCTCTCTCTCTCTTTTCTTTTCCGTTTTTCCAGGCAATTTCCAAAGCGTCGAAAGTGAATACTTCAATATCCAAACCATGCGGCCAAGTCCTTTTCTTCAATCGATTGGAGACATAATCGGCACTTAATACCTTTTGGGTTAAGATAAGCAAGTCCATTACTTCTGGATCAACAAATGGGCAGTCAGAAGTGACCCTTACAATGATATCGGCTTTGAAATTTGAAGCAGTTTGAAAGTATCTATCTAGAACATCATCTTCGCTTCCTCTAAGAAAATCAATTCCTTTCTCCTTGCACCATTCTGAGATCAAATCATCTATATTTGAAGTAGTAGTTGCAACTATCACTTTATCGATATACCTTGCCTGTTTAGCTCTATCTACTGAATATTCAAGAAGAGGCTTATTACCAATCAACTTCATTGTTTTGCCCGGACTTCTTGTGGAACCGAGTCTTGCTTGTATAATTGCTGCTACCATCGTTTATTCACCTCATCAACTATTGCTTTAGCAGTTCTCATTACGCCTTTCCCATCAAATTTTGAGAACAACTCCGCTAGGTCATTCTTCTTTGCTTCTTTGATATCTGTTTCCCGTTGGATTATTTCAGGAAGTTTTTCAAAATCAATATTCTCATGCCATCCAAGATTCGTTATGCCAAAGCCCTCAAGCTTTTTGGATATCATTCTCTGGTTATCTGCGATAGTAAAGATTACGGGCAAACGCTTCATTGCGAGTATCTCATAAATAGTTGAACCAGAGGCAGAAAGAACAATCGAGGAGTGAGCAATGTAGTCCTTCAAGCTAGAAGGTGTATATATTAGTTCGGAGTCTGTCATGTATTTGGATAACATCTCCAGTTTCCAAATTTGACTCTGTGAAAAGCCGGGGCCAACGATAACTTTCTTTTTCACTGGCAATGTTTTCAGAGCCTCCAAGAACTTTGGCATCAGATCAAAGAAATCTGCTCCACCAGTAGTTATAATTAGACTCTTCTCGCTCTCATCGGAGCTTTCAGGACTCCAGTATTCACTTTTCATCACAAGATATTCCGGGCCTAGCAAGAATCTTGTCCTTTTCTTCTTGGAAACATAGTTCAAATCTCCGGCATGAATATTGCCGTTGATGAGAATATCTGCGGAAATCTCGCCGCAAATGTCGTTGTTGTCATCGAACTGAACGAGAAAATGCTCTTTTGCCAATCCTTCAATATAACTTGAATTAGCAAGATACGAATCAACAACCACAACGTCGGGATCAATAGTTCTTATTCTCTCTATATCGTTGTAGTTGAAGCTTTCTGAGCACATAAAAGCAAATCCATATTCGGAGATCTTATTTTCAGCTTCTGCATTCGCAAGAAAGACACTGTTAATACCGTACGATTCTAGCGCTTCTGCAAGAGAGAGACATCTGAATAGGTGGCCAAAACCGATACTATTACTTGCGACAGTTTTGAATAGAACTTTCTCTATCTTGTTTTTATCCATTTTTCTCTCAGGATAGACATCCTAATTGTATCTTTGAATTCGCCACGCTTAAAATACTCTTGCCTAAAACGACCTTCTTCGCTAAACCCCAATTTCTCGTATAGTTTAAACGCAGGTATGTTGTTTGCAAATAGCTCAAGGTAAATTTTATTAATAGGAAGATTTCTGAATACGTATTCTATGAAGATCTTACTAGAACCAAATGCGATCCCCTTTCCCTGGAAATCCTTCGCAATCAGTATTCCAAATTGAGCTTTTTGATGTCTGTAGTCGATATCGGTCAATCTTATCTGTCCAGCTCTTTCTGATTTGAATTCTACTATCAATTCTATGTTATTCTTTGCTGCGGATTGGAGCCAACTATTATGAGAGAAGTCATATACGGGAGGATCGGAAAAGAATTCATCGGCAAATTCAAGATCGTTTCTTATACCAAGCAAGAACTCCGTGTCCTTTATACTTAGCGGACGCAGAAGTACATCTCCCTCTTCTAAAATCATTCAGGAACCCCCTTCTTGCAGATATCGGTACAATTTCAGCAGATTTAGATTCTAGTCTATTCTTTACTTACTAAACTCCAGCTCAAAGGAGTACCACATTCTGTGTCATTAACAGCTTTTTTTCCAAGAATTTCTGGCAAGTACTTTGGATGCATACCATATCCCGGTCTTATGGATTTCACATTTTCTTCCGTGAATATGTCTCCCTTCTTCATATTTTTCACCACAAAGAGCGATCTTGCCATAAGACGACTTCTCTGCTGTTTCTTGCTTAGTTCATATGTCGTTTTCCCTATTGCCTTTTCGGCTTCTCTAACAGCATTCACCATTGTTTTGAATTCATCTGGTTCGAGAGAAAATGGTGCATCTGGTCCGCCCAGATTTCTATCAAGAGTTAGGTGTTTTTCGATAATCTTTGCTCCAAGCGCAACTGAAAGAACGGCGGTCGTAATCGTATTTGTGTGGTCGGATAAGCCAGGGACGACATTAAAAGTCTCTCTAATGTTCTCGATTGTCTTCAAGTTAGTCTCTTCTATCGGAGTTGGATAAGCACTAACACACTTCAAAACTGCAATATCGTTGTTCTCGTGCTTCCTTATCGTTGACAAGGCCAATTCAATGTCAGCTAGCGTGGCCATTCCAATTGAGAATATTATGGGTTTTCTCTTCGAGGCAATACGGTCTATGAGAGGGATATCCGTTATCTCATACGAAGCGACTTTATAAACAGGGATATCGAGATCTTCAAGAAAGTCAACTGAAGTCCTGTCAAACGGAGTGGAGAAGAAGATTAGTCCTTCCTCTTCAGCAATCTTCTTTAGTTTTGGCTGCCATTCCCAAGGCGTGTATGCTTCCTTGTACAGCTGATACAGATTCTTCCCTTCCCAGATGGTTTCATTCAGCCTGAAATACTTGTTGTTGCAGTCTATCGTCATAGTGTCCGGAGTGTATGTCTGAAGTTTAATAGCATCTGCGCCTGCATCTTTAGCTTTCTTTATGATTTCAACTGCATAATCGTACTTCTGCAGATGGTTGCACGACATCTCGGCAACAACAAAAACTGGATGATCGTCGCCTACAAGACGATCTCCTATCTTGAACTCCACAAAGATCACCTCACTTTCCCAGACTCTTTATGGACTCTATTACGCAGTTCACTTCTTCGTCAGTCATTCTTGGATACATAGGTATAGAAAGCTCATGTTCATAGTAATACTCAGCATTTGGATAATCGCCTCTCTTGAAGCCAAAGTTATCTCTGTAGTACGGCTGCAAGTGGACGGGTATGTAGTGTACTTGGGTAAATATTCCCCTTTCTCTCAGCTTCATATAGGCTTCTTTTCGATCTATTTGGGTCAGCAAAATCGGGTAAAGATGATATGCGTGCCGCGAGGTTTGTTGGGCTGGTTTTGGAGGAATCACAAGCCCTTCGATATCCTTGAACGCTTCATCATACATAGAAGCTATTTCGTTCCTTCTATCGAGAAAACCCTCTATCTTCTTTAACTGCGAAAGTCCTAGAGCACACTGGAAATCCGTGAGCCTATAGTTGAAACCAAGTTCTTGCATTTCGTAGTACCATGGCCCATCATTTCTTCTCAAAAGGGCTGGATCTTTCGTTATACCATGAGTAACAAAGATCTTCATTTTCTTGTAGTATTCCTCATTGTCAGTTGCTATAGCTCCGCCCTCTCCAGTGGTGATATGCTTCACTGGATGAAAGCTAAACAAAGACATCCCTGCTTCTGTTCCGACCATCTTGCCATTCCTTTTAGCTCCGAGAGCATGAGCCGAGTCTTCAACAACGACTAAGTTATGCCTTCCAGCAATCTCCATAACACTTTCAATATCCACTGGATACCCGGCAAGATCGACCGGGGCAATCACTTTGGTGTTCTCAGTAATCGCTTCCTCGATTCTTGAAGTATCGATGCAGTAAGTATTCAGATCAATATCCACAAATCTCGGTCTGGCTCCCAAATAGATCGCTGAATTTGAAGTAGCCACGAAGGTTATTGGAGAGGTAATTATCTCATCTCCAGGTCCGATTCCAGCCGCAAACATTGCGCCGTGTAGTGCGGAAGTTCCCGAACTGAAGGTGACAACATACTTGGCACCAACATAATTCGCAATAGCTTTTTCGAACTCTTCGATATCTGGTCCCTGAGTCAACCAATCACTGCCAAGTACTTCTGCAACTGCTGATATATCTTCTTCATCTATCCATTGTCTGCCGTAAGGGATATTGGTCACGATTCGCCCCCTATAGTTCTGGATTGCTTTCAATCCATTTTTTCGTTTTCTCAATGCCCTTCTCGAGTGAGAATTTTGGTTCCCACCCTAGCAAGTCCCTAGCTTTGCTAGAATTGCACTTGAGTTTCATGATTTCAGCTTGCGGGTGAATATGTGGAACGTGCTTAATTAGTTTAGAAGTTCCTGCAATCATAAGAGCGAGATTGTTAATCGCAACATCGTTTCCCGTTCCCGCATTTATTATTTGGCCAAGAGCAAGGTCGTTGTTTCCTGCCCTTATTATAAAATCTACGCAATCTTCCACGTATAACAAATCTCTTGTTTGTGTTCCGTCCCCATATATTCTCAAAGGTTCATTCTTGAGAGCTTGCTTGACGAATATCGCCACTACTCCTCCCTCGCCGTTCGTTTTCTGGAAAGGACCATAAGTGTTGAATGGTCTGATAACAGCAGTTGGCAACCCGTAGGCATGAAAATATGAAAGTGTGAGCGCTTCGCCGCTAAGCTTGGCCGCTGCGTATGGTGATGCGGGTTTGGTGGGGTGCTCTTCAGTTATTCCTGATTCGTCATAACTGCGATCATAGACCATGCAGGTTGACATGAACACAACTCTCGTCTTCTGCTTTCTGCAATGTTCAAGAATATTGAAAGTTCCGAGAATGTCTCTTTCGATTGTCTGAGAGGGGTTATCTATAGAATTCTGTACATTGATCTCTGCGGCCAAATGATAGACAATATCGTATTCCTCTTCGAAAAGCTTCTCAAGAGTTCTCTCATTCCTTATGTCCCCTTCCAGAAAATGGAATGAGCCTCTTTGGAAAAACTCCTCGATATTCTCTCTTCTACCATTTGAGAAATCATCTATAGCATTTACTGAATGGCCTTCATCTAGCAATCGCTTCACCAACCAGCGACCTATAAATCCTGCCCCACCCGTTACAAGAGTCTTCATTACAAAACCTCTCCTTTGTTCAGTATATCCCATATTATCTCTTTTACTTGAGCATATTGGAGTATTGGTTCCTTCTCTGATGAGTACATACCAACTTTGGCTGGTTTTGCTTTTTCTTCATAGTGCATAACGTAATTCTCTCTTTCTCCAAAAAAAGGTAGTACTGCAAACATATCTTCAAGCTCTAATGCCCTCATACTCTCTTCTTCCGTCATTAACTCCTCATACATCTTCTCGCCAGGTCTCTTTCCAATTATCCTCATTGAGTCGTTATCGAAGTACTCCATAACGCTTTTTGCAACATCTCCCATCCTGACAACAGGCATTTTGAGAACAAATATCTCTCCTCCAAGAGACTCAATAGCAGCTTTTTGTATTAGCTCAACCGCTCTTTCTTTGCTCATAACAAAGCGAGTCATATCTGGTTCTGTAAGAGTTAATGGAGACTTCTTTTTTGCCTGTTCGACAAATAGTGGAAGCACGCTACCACGACTCATTAAGATATTGCCGAATCTGACGGACACGAATTTAGTCTTAGAGCTTCCCCTTGAGAATTGGGCTGCACTCATTAACCTTTCGGCAAGAAGTTTAGTAGCACCCATTGTGTTCGTTGGAGAGGCAGCTTTGTCTGTACTTGTATATACAACAGTTTCTACCCCAGTCTTCAGAGCAGCTTCGATCACATTCTGCACACCCAAAACATTCGTCTTGACAGCTTCAAAGGGATTGTATTCACAAGCTGGAACGTGTTTCATCGCGGCTACATTGAAAACGACATCTATTCCTTCCATTGCTCTCATTACTCTCTCTTTATCGCGGACATCACCAATTAGAAAACGAACATTTGCGGTACTGGGTATCTCGTTCCCATTGTCCGCGCTTTTTATTATCCCTAGCTCGTTCTCCATTATGAACTGTTTATGTTCGTCCCTGGAGAAAAGCCGAATGACTCGCGGGTTTTGCATCAGAAGACTGTAAAACAAGGTCTTTCCAACAGTCCCAGTTCCACCGATTATTAGGATGCTTTTGCCATTTAACAATGTTCTCACCTACACCAAGATTTCTTTACTTCAGGTTCTTCACCATTCTCATTATAATGCCAAGGACAATCAATATTAATGACTTATACTTTGATTCAACACTTGATTTTGATGATAAACCCAACAGCTAAACCTCACATCCCACTCATATAAACCATAAGAGAAGATCTTTATAATTCAAAACGGCATCTGATCTCTGAATCGCCAAACTTATTAATCCCTATGCATAAGAGTCTATTCCATGCCTATCTTCGAAATCTCATCAACAAATGCTCTATTGCAACAAAACAAGCATTCACTGGTTACACTAATCTCATTGACTTAATAACTATCATTCTCAGATATCGAATAATTCTCTCTTCTCCTCCTTAATTGCTTCCTACTTCTTGTTCATAAAACTCTTTTGAAATAGCTTTTTGACATGCCTGGCTCCAAAAACTTTGCTTTCCATTCTTCAACGGAAGAAAGATAGTTCTGCTCAAAGAACACTTTAAGAGCAAGTTGCTGAGGCCAAAATGATTTCTCTTCGAACAATAGAGTTCCGTCATCCTGCAAAGAATATGCGCCGGCGACACCGTTCACTTTTAGTTGCTCGGGAGTCCTTACGTATATGAACGGGCTGATTTCAATTATCCAGTATTTTCCGTTTTCATCCTTTAGCATATCGACTCCAAGCATTGCCTTTCCAATCTTGCTATAGGTTTCAAGAGCAATCTTAATAGCCTCGATGGGAAGATCTTCTTTTATTACGATCCCGCTCCCAGAAGCTCTGAAATCGTTCCCCCTTGGTTTCCTGTAGTATCCAAAGATCATTTTCCCAATTACATTGACCCTGGTATCCAGGCTATCGCCTTTCAAGAAACGCTGAAAGTAGATCGAGTTCTTCTGTCTCATGTACTTCAAATGTGTTCTCTTGCCGTAGATTGAAAAGACTTTCCTTACAATTCTCTTCGCGTCAGAGGGTTTTGTGACCAATGTGACTTCTTTTGAACCGGCTCCAAAAGATCCCTTTGAGACCAGTGGATAACTAAATCTGTTGATCATCCTATGGCTTTCTTTGTAGTCGCTCGAGATGAAAGTATCTGCGATTGGAAGATTGTTTATCCTTAGCAAATATGTCGAAAATATCTTGTCGTCACATAGCAAAAGAGTCTCATAGTCGGGAAAGCAGATCTTACCCAGCTTCTTCTCAAGGATGTACACTTTTCTTTTAATGTCATCCATTTCGAACGGACCATCTTTTGGAGACCAGATAATAGTGTCAAATTTCGAAGCCTGCTCTATCCAGTCAGATCTATGGTGCTCGAATATTGAATAGGGGAATCCGTTTTTTTCAAGGAACAATGCGTACTTTGTCCAATACGGTGCTGCATTGCAATCTTGTGTTAGCCCTACATAAGGTCTCTTGATCTCCTTTGGCCAATCGAGTTTTACTTCCTCGAAATTGAACTTCCATGGATCATCAAAGGTTGGGCTATTCGATTCTGGAAACCAGAGAATTCTTTCCTTCAGTTTCCTCTTCGTTCCTTCAAACAAGATTTCCCTCCGTCTTTGTAATATATGATCTGTCTTGTACACTCTTTTCGTTGCTTCTACATACCGTTCTTAGTCTTCGCAATAGTATCCCGAATAAGACTATTATTCGTTCTGGCGCAATCAGTCACGAATACTTTTAACAGTCCCATGAGGAGTACTCAGAATGAAATCTGAAATAGGCTTCATTTTCACAACCCAGTCTAGTGTTCTAGCAGCGTGATCCCGCAGAACTCTTCTGCCGTCTTGCGGTCCATTGTAGATCTCTATTGCCATAGTCACCAATTCTTGAATATCGATAGGGTCCTCTCCAAACTCAACTTTCTTCACAAATGGTTCAAGGCCAGCAAAATCGGGGTCATCAGTTGCGTGTACAAACGGCAAGCCTCTCGCACAGAATTCTCTGTGTTTCAACGGGGAAGGATACTGTCCTCCAATCTTATGTAAGGCAAGCGAGCCAATGCCTATGTGGGACTTGTTAAACAAATCATCAAGTTTCTTCCCATCAACGACACCATGGAACTTGATACTTTCATCGACATTCAAGCTATTCACCAACTTACGCAGGTTGTCAATTTCATTTCCGTCACCGGCGATGTTAAATACTACTTCGTACTCACCTTTGTAGTCAGCAATTCCCTTGATAATTCGATCGTATCCATGATAGCTCGTGATCTTTCCAAGCCCTAGAAGCTCTATAGTTCTGAGCAAAAAAGGGCGCTCTCTCATTGGTAATTCATCAATACCAACACCGTTGGTAGTGAGAAGCAATCCCTCCCTTTCAAAGCCACTTATGCCTGACACTCCAACAATTAGATCGATATGTCTCTCCAGAAGTGACGCAAGACTTCTCTCTACAATACTCCGAAAAAGGCTATGCGAGTGCCTGTATTCGCTTATCCAAGGATAGGTGGGATACTCCCAGACAATCTTGCTTTGGTGTGAAAGGGATCTTAAGAACCTTATGACCAAATGAGAAAGAGCAAATCTCCTAATATATACCGCACCAATTTCTTTCTTCCTGCACCATTCCTGTGTGAAGCGCATAATTTTTGATAGAACTAGCTGATTATTGATTCTCTTGATTATGCTAGCCCTGCTCCTAATGGATTCCATTATGCTGCCAAAGTGGAAACTGGTTTCTCTTTCAAAGCCCGAATTGACTACTCTGTAAATGACATACTCGGTGTTTCGCAGGATTCCGAGAAAAACCGAGTGACCAAGTTTTTCGAAGGCTTTGCACTGAGACCTAACTTTCTTTAGAAACCCAAGTGATTTCGACTCTTCGTTGAGGATTGTGAAATACAACAATGAGTTATTCATAACTTCCTTACTCCTAACAAAGACTATAAATGGCGTAGGGCCATAGAGTCTTCAACTATGATTTTGACCGGCTACACTGGAAAGTGTTTCATTATATTGAGTTCCAACTTTTTCCCACGAGAACTTTTTTACGTGTTCCATCATTTGCTCTCTTCCGATTTTTCTTGTGGATTTTACGATTGCTTCCGCTAACTCAACTGAATCGTATTCCTCGACAAGTTCAAAGCAATCTGGTTGATAGATATCCTTCACTCCTTCGAGATCTTCCATAGTAACAACGGGTAGTCCACAAGCTAGCGCTTCCAGGAATACAAGTCCGAAGGCTTCTGAAGTCGATGTAAGAGCAAACACATCGCATTCACTATATGCCTGAATAAGTTCTTCACCCAGTAATCTACCTGCGAAATCGACTCTTGAAGCCAGTCCGTTTGAATTAGCAAATCTCTCTAGATTCTCCCTTTCAGGTCCGTCACCAACCACTACGTACTTATAGTTTTCGGGGAGATGCTTCATTGCTTCCATCACGAGAAGCTGATTCTTTCTCTTTATGAGACTGCCAACGGTAATTAGCTTAACTTCGGAACTTTGAGCATTTCCTTTCTCCTTGACTCTCTTTTCCTTGTATCGTGACGCCCTTTCCAGGAATTCGTGGGAAATCCCGTTTCCTATAACCGTGCAGAGTTCGCTTTTATAGCCAATGTCATCTATAATTTTACTTCTGAGGCCTGAACTCACAGAGATTACGGGTATTTCGTTACTCTTGAGAAATCCGAAGAAATCTTCGAGAAAGACTTTTAGATCATATTTTACTTCCTCCTCTTCCGATATACCGTGGGAAGTGAACACGAATGGAGCACCCGATTCCACGGCCGAGAGAATCATCGGTAATCGATCTAGATTATTGCCGTGTATACTAATGATATCCGGCTTGACGCGATCGATTAGCTTTTTCCAATAGAGTCTTACACCAAGAAATCTCGCTTCTTCAAGCAAAGAAGGACGCCCGTAATACTTTTCCACGTTCCTTTCGCCTTTGAAAAGTTTCAATGCGATTCTTGGTGAGGCTTTGAGAAATTCCCGCAGTTTTCTTCTGCGTAAAATGTGTAGAGTTTGGTCCGAACTCCCTGTGAAATCATGAAGTGTCGCCAAGTAGACTTCATGGCCTAACTCAGACAGTGATCTTGCTATCTCATATGTTGCCATTGCTGCTCCACCAGCAAATTGACCGCCCTGGTTCACGGGGGCCATTCCAGGTCCGATAAGTACTCTCACAGTCGATTCTCCTCTAATTGTTCATATAACCCAGCACGGGAATCAGTAATCCCCAAGTTCTGCATCGTAATTACTGAATTACTCCGATTTGTCTTTAAGAAGACTATTCAGAACGCTCACCAGTCTGTCTGCAGAACCATTGGCCATGAATTTGTCATCAGATAAAGTAAGTTTTCCGCTACTACAAAAATCAATTGCTTCATCGACGGATCTCTCCTGAAAAACAACGCCTGAAAAACCCCTCAAAGCTTCGAGATGCTTCTGGTGATCTTCGAATCTCAGAACAACGGATGGTACGGAGTATTGAAGGGCGTCAAGTGCACATGTTGACGAGATGGTCAAATGAATATCTGCTATTTTTAGTAATTCAAAAACCGAGAATGTGGATACAATGACGTTCCTGTCTTGAAAGGCGAAGTACTTCTCCTTTAGCTCACTGGGGTGTGGCTTGATTATTACAAAATAGCCCTTTTTTCCCAGCGAAGTGACAGCTTCGGCATAAGCTTTTGCTTCGTAAATTGGTTGTGTAGTGATCAAAGCGACCTGCTTATCTTTTGAATCATTCTTAATTACCTGAACTTCAGGAATAGTTGGCTGGTTTTTCACTGACTCGATATAGTAGTTACCAACCACATGTATGCTTTCAGGTTTGAAAAGAACACTTTCATCTGTAAGAACTTCTTTAAATGCTTGACCATAGACAAGCAATTCATCTGGCGTATCACTTCTATTTACTACATGCCTGTATATATATCCAGCGTGAAACCTGTTTATTATGCCGTGCTGGATCTCCGCAACTGGAATTCCGCGAAGCTTTGCTGCATAGGTTAACGCTCTTGAAGATAGATTATACGAGCAGACCTCGAGAACTAGTTTCGGAGTAAGCCTATCCAGCATATCTTCCATCAAAGAAATCAGCGCCAAATATCTGGGTACAACTTTCCTAATGCTCGCAATGAAATCTTCGATTCCTTGTGAATCCAGGAAACCTTTCAAAAGGTTTGTTATTTTGCTGAGAATTCCGTCTGCGCGTTTTTGGTAACTTTTTGCTTTAATGAGGCTCTTTGTGAGAAGATTCATTCCTGATATTCTCTGCTTAGTGAACACGTTGTGCCTTGGATTAGGAACTGAAACATTAGGTATCTCGATAATGGAATAGCTATGTTCTGTAAGCTTTCCAATCCAGTCAATATATATGTCAAACTCCGATCCTTCAAATTCCCTTCTAGTTGTGTTAGCAGATATAGCTAGAATCTCGTTTTCCATGGGCAATTTAGAATTCAGCAATGAAGAAACCATCGTAGAGAGCATTCTTATGCTCTTCGAATTAGAGTACCTAGAACTGAAATCCCCGGTCAAGTGAGAAAACAAACTAGTCCTTACAACATTCCAAAGCGGAATCTCATCAATCATCAGTTCAGTACATGCATTGCCCCGCTCTTGCTCTATCCTCGAGATTATTGATAGTGCTCTTGCGCTATCCATGGACAAATATCCTTTGTACAAGTCCCTTCAAAGATCCTATGCCGTATGCTATATGGAGAACAATAAACCCAGTGAATGCTGGCAAGAAGAGATCAAATCTTCCGGGTTTCAATGAGATACCCAACGATGCGATGAGCAATAACGAGATGTACAAGGTGATAATAGTTAGGTAGAAGATTCTCACCAAAGGCACCCATATGGAAATCAAACCGAATACTACAATGAAGGAAACGAAAAGATACGGAACGATGTGCCTTAGTGAGAACGGTATGTTAGAGAATTGAGAACCAGCGATTACCCAGTAGCCGTTCCCAAAGCTGTTTCTCCACAGATCCTTATAGGTAGATCGGGCAAAATAAGTGAATTCGATATCTGGGAAGAGTACAATCTTTCCTCCTGCCCGCTTTAGTCGTAAATTCAACTCGATGTCTTGATTCCTTACAAGCTGCTCATTGAAATACCCGATCCTATCGAAAACCTCTCGCTTGTAGCAGCCGAAAGGCACAGTATCTACTTCTGTAGGTCTGCTTACACCTGTCCTGAACTTGGCTCCTCCAACCCCAAGAGGGCTTGAGAGAACCTTTGAGATAGCAATTCCGACACACGATTCGACTCGCGGTTCCGTCTTCATCACTCCGCCAACATTGTCTGCTCCAGTCTCGATGGCATGTTTGATACACCTCGAGATGTAGTCTGAGGGCATCTCGCTATGTGCACCGCTGAATAATATATATTCACCTCTTGAAGCCTTCACTCCTAAGTTCAGTGCAACAGGAGTAATAAGCTTCTGATTCTTGATTAGAATGATTCTCCTGTCTCGTTCGCAATACCTCTTGACTATTTCGTCTGTGCCATCTTCACTCATCCCATCAACAATGATTATTTCCATCAAGTGCTCAGGATAGTCAGATACGATAAACGAATTCAGACACTTTTCGATGAAATGAACTTCATTCCTGGTCGGGACTATTATTGTAACTTTCGGCAATTCCTGCTCTTCCACTGAAGACCCCTCCGGAGACTACTGTGTTCCTTCACCAAACCTTTCTCACTAGCCAAGCAGCGAAGCAATTTCTGCTGCAGCATTTCCTGAACCGTAAAGCCCTTTCTCATACTTAGTTTCATGAATGAGGAGAAGTGATTCTCGGATCATTTCTGGAGATGTTAGGCAGTTGATTCCAGCATCGACTAGCTCAATCCAGCCAGTATCAGGCATTATTACTACCGCTTGTTTGCCTGCGAAGTAGCTCTCTTTCTGAAGTCCACCGCTATCGGTAATCACTTTCCATGAATGCTTGACAAGTCCCATCATCGACAAGTAGTCAAGCGGGTCTATTATGTCTAGATTCTCTAAGTGATTCTCAAGACCAAACCCCTCAATTCGCTTTCTCGTTCTAGGATGAATTGGAAAGACTATTCTCTTGTCCTTCACAATCATGTTGAGTTGTTTGAGAATCTCCTCTAGCCTATACCTATTATCTGTATTGAAGTCTCTATGAATTGTCACAACAACGTATCCATTTTCTTCAAGGTCGAGTTGCTCTGACAAAGAATAATCGAATTGTTTCTCCATCTTCAAGTATAGGTCGTACATCACGTCGCCAGTAAACCAAACCCCTTTTTCCATTCCCTCTTTCTTAAGGTTTTTCACCGCCGTCTGTGATGGACAGAACAAGATGCTAGAAATTCTATCCGTTAAAACCCTGTTTATTTCTTCAGGCATATCTCTGGGTTCTTGACGCATACCTGCTTCCACATGAGCAACGCGTATCTTCAGCTTCGCAGAAACTAACGCTCCGGCAACAGTTGCATTTGTGTCTCCGTAAACAAGTACAACGTCAGGCTCTTCTTTTATCACAACTTCTTCTAGACGCATCATCGTTAACCCGGTCTGCACAGCGTGACTACCAGAACCAACTCCAAGATTGTAGTCGGGCTCCTTGATTTCTAAGCTATTGAAGAACACTTCTGACATGTTGTAATCATAATGCTGACCCGTATGTATTAGCACGTGTTCAAAACCTGCTTTTCTCAGTTCTTCTCCAACTACCGCTTCTTTAATAAACTGGGGCCTCGCACCCACTATAGTAGCTATCTTCAAGATTCACTCCTGTATTTGTGCTTTGTAAGTACTATTCAAATTTGACTGGTACTCCCTCTCTGGCAGACTTGTAAATTCCGAGAATGATCTCCACAGATTTCTTGCCTTCTTCTCCGTTGACGAACGGTTCTCGATCATCGATAATCGCTCTCGCGAAATCCTTGAAGGCCGTCATATGGCCTGAACCATAGACCGTATCCGGGTCAGGCAAATCCATGAACGGGTGTGACTCCTCGCCTTCGAACTTCCAGGTCTGGATTTTGTTCACAGCCAACCCACCCAATACGACCGTTCCCTTTTCACCGAAAACCGACAGGGTCTCTTCCAGATTCCTCGGATATACGTTTGCCGTTCCTTCGATTATACCAATAGAGCCGTTCTTGAATCTAACGATCGCAGCCCCAAAATCCTCTGTCTCTATATAAGGGTGCTTGTAGTTCTCGGTCATTGCAAATATCTCTTGGACTTCCCCTCCCAGCATCCATTGAAGAAGGTCGATGTTGTGGGCGCACTGGTTCATGATAGTGCCGCCATCCATCGCCCAAGTTCCTCTCCAGCTGGCCTGCCTGTAATATTCCTCGTTTCTATTCCAGAGGATCCTCGCCGTTGCAGTGAACACTCTTCCGAACTTACCTGAATCGATTGCCTTTCGAAGTTCCTGAACTGGAGGATTAAATCTGTTTTGAACGCAAACGGCAAGTTTCAGGTTCTTCTCTCTCGATAGGGCTATCATCTGGTCCATGTGTTCTGAGGCCAGTGCCATTGGCTTTTCAACAAGGATGTGCTTTCCAGCCGACAAAAAGTCAATTGTATTTCTAAAGTGATTCCCGCTCTCAGTGGCGATGGTGACGAAATCGATCTGAGACGAGAAGAGCTCTTTGTAGTCGGAGATTACGCGTGGACGTTGGAGATCAGGCTTGGATGCTGGAGAGGAAGGGAGTCTGTTTTGGCTATTCTTGGTCTCGTTTTTCTCTCCTATTCTCTCTTTTTCTCCTTCTCCGCGATTAAGCGATATCTCTCGTATCTTCATGTATTCTTCAGCTGCTCTTTCGGCTTTCTCTGGTACAAGATCGCAAACAGCAACGAGATCAATCAAATCACTGTTGGCTGCAAAGGCTTCTATGTGTTTTTTTGTTCCAATTCTTCCGCATCCAATAAGCGCGGCACGTAGTTTTTTCATTTTGTCACTCCGATCTTTTAAGTTATGGAGAAAGAGCATTGTCGAGAAGGAGAGACGACACTTCGTGTCGAGAAAAATTAACGACGAAGGATTATCTCTTCTTACATCAATTCCCCCTTCAGGTTGATTTCGAAATACTCTTCCTTCTAATTGACGTAATGAGATTCATCAGCATCTTTCTCAGTGTTTCATAACTCTCTATCAGACTTGAATAATCTGCTTCTTTGAGATACCCAAGCCTCTTGGAAATATCAATTTGAGTTCTCAGTTCCATCAGCGATCCTCTTGCGTTATATAAGAAGTGCAAATACTCTTTTGAATGACCCCTTCCATTTCCTTCAGCAATGTTAGACGGAACTGATATTGCAGCTCTTCTCATTTGAGAAACAAGGCAGTATCTCTCTTCTTCTGGAAAGCTCCTTGTTAATTTGTAGATTCTCTCTACAAAGCTCATAGATACTTCGTAGATCTCCATTTCGAAAAAAGCCACTCTTACTTTTTACTCTCCTTTCTCTCTTATTCTCGGCGATGTTCCTCGCCGTCTCCAAAAAGTCTCTATGTTTTTCACCAATAACGCACAACCAACAACGGTAACTAAAGAACTTCTATATTTTCGCCTGCGATGCCCATTTTGCTGAGGACGTTTTTCGCGTCGAAAACGTATTTTGCGTTCTTTACAATCATTGAATAGTTTATGAGCTTTTTGTGTGCCGTCGTGATTATTACTGCGTCCGACTCTTTTATTAACTCTTCTGTGAGGTTGACAGTCTTAACGGTCTTTCCTTCCCAGATAAATTCAGGAACATAAGGATCGACAACAGAGACATGGGCAAGATTCTTTTCAAGGTGTTCTAGAACTTTCAGGGCTGGGGACTCTCTCATGTCTTCTATATCTTCTTTATATGCGATGCCTAGCATGACGACTTTCGCGCCGTTCATGCATATACCGCGTTCGTTCAAAGCCTTCATAACCCTTGTGACAACGTATTCGGGCATTGAGTCGTTTATCTCTCCGGAGAGTTCTATCAGGCGCGTGTGATAGTCGTACTTGCGCGCTATGTATGTAAGATAGAAGGGATCTATGGGGATACAATGACCTCCGACTCCGGGACCGGGGAAGAAGGGCATGAAGCCAAAGGGTTTCGTCGAGGCGGCATTTATTACGTCCCAGATGTTGATTCCCATTTTGTCCGCGACTACTGCCATTTCGTTAATCAAGGCTATATTTACTATCCTGAATGTATTCTCGAGAATCTTTGTCATCTCCGCTTCTTTCGGAGATGAAACGACGAAGACTTCGGCATCAAGAACCGATTCGTAAAGAAGCTTCGCTACTTCGGTAGATTCCGGACCTACTCCTCCGACTACTTTTGGTGTGTTCTTCGTTTTGTATCTAAGGTTTCCCGGATCAACTCTTTCCGGACTGAAGGCGAGATAGAAGTCCTTTCCGCATACAAGACCAGTTTCTTCAAGAATAGGCTTCATAACATCTTCTGTGGTTCCGGGATATGTTGTTGATTCAAGAACTACTAGCATGTCTTTGTGGAGTCTCTTCGCGACATTTTCTGTTGAGTTGATCACATACGTGAGATCCGGCTGTTTAAAGACGTCAAGGGGAGTGGGAACACAGATCGCAATTACATCGCAGCCTGCCAGTTCTTCAAAATCGGCAGTCGCGCGAAGATGACCATCAGAGACTATCTTCTCGAGATCAGCGTTGACAACATCACCGATGTAGTTGTGCCCCTCATTGACCATCTTCACTTTGCTTTCCTGGATATCAAAACCGATTACTTTGAAACCGGCCTTGGCCTTCTCTACCGCTAACGGCAATCCTACATAGCCAAGGCCGATTACGCCGATTATCGCCGATTTGTCTAAAATCCTTTCTTTGAGCATGGAAACCTCCTGTATTTTGAAGCGAGACAACGACTGGATGTTGGAGATAGACGAGATTACGTGATGACGTTGAGATATTAAGATCATTATGACCGTTGATCAGAACATCCTATATGCAATCTCTCGTCCTCTCGAGATTTTTCTCTCGTTATTCTCGCTCTTCATAGAATACTTGTTCTTCTATCAGCTGTTCTTGTGGTACGTCTCGGATAAATTTTGCAGGGATGCCTGCGTACATCTTTCTTGGAGCCAGATCTTTTGTAACGACGCTTCCAGCCGCAACCAACGCATCCTCACCTACAGTTACTCCCGGAAGCAGTGTTGCATTTGCCCCAATTCGAGCTCCTTTTCTTAATGTTGGCCCTTTGAAGTGATTTTTTCTCTCTTCTGTTCTGCCCAGATAGTTGTCATTTGTGAAGGTTACCTCAGGGGCGATGAAGCAGTAGTCTTCAATAGTTGAGAAGGCTGTTACGTAGGCTCCGGTTTCTATCTTAACTCTCTTCCCAACTGAGGTTCCGTTCTCGACAGTGGCTCCCTTTCCGACAATTGTTCTATCTCCGATTGTCGTCTTCTCTCGAATAGTTGCAAGGTCACCCACAAAGCACTTTTCTCCCAGAGAGGCTCCCTTGTAGATAACACACGAGGCGCCTATTGTAGTTCCATTGCCGAGCGATAGTGGTTTGAGTTCTTCAATACTTGTAGTGGCGCTTGTACTGGCTGCAAAGGGCTCTTTTCCAAGGACTGTATTGTCTCCTATCGTTACATCGTCTCCTATGACCACACCTCTGTGGATTACAGCGTTGTGGCCTATCACGCAATTTTCACCGATCTTCGCACCGTCTTCGATTATTACGTTAATTCCTTTTTCGATGTTAGACATGGGAGTACCTCCATGTGAGGTTGCTCGTTGTGGGTTGCTGGTTGTAGGTGACAAGATACGACAAGGAAATTGTCGAGAAGCTCGCGAAGCGAGCGAGACGTTTCTGCGACACGAGAGATTTTATAGAACCAAAGAAACAATGGAGGACTTTGCCTGCAACTTCTAGAAACAAATGCAAAGCAGATAACCTACAGAATCTCGCAAGTGTAGTCGTTCCAAGATTCTCATCCCAAAAACCCAGTGCATACTCGTTTTTTAACAAACCAAACCACCTCGATCAATTCATTTCCTTTCTCTATTCATAGTGTCTTGAAGTTTCTTTCTCGCGCAACGCGCACTCTCGAAAACGCCCTTTCTCTCTTATCTCTCGTTCGTAACAGATTCAGCGATCTTGTCGACCACATATTTGATTTCTTCGTCTGTCATCTCGGGGAATATTGGCAAAGCGAGTGTTTCTTCACAGGCCATTTCGGTTTCCGGGAGCGCTCCTGTTGGGACTCCTAAATATGCAAAACACTTCTGCTGGTGGAGACCCATTGGATAGTAGATCGAAGTGCCTATGCCCTGTTCTGCCAAATAATCCCTCAACGAGTCTCTCTGTTCTCTACTGAAACCCTCGAATCTCACAACGTATTGATGAAAGACGTGAGAGAAGCAGTAATCGTTTGCCGTTCTCGGTTCGCCGTTCATCGAATAAGGAGCAGAAGGGCAGTGGATCACCACATCGCTGTACGTTGTAGGTTGTGCGTTGTGCGAAGAACGGTCCTTCGTCATTTGTTGCGTGTTGTCCGAAAGAAATTGATCTTCATCCATACTCGAGACCCCAAACCCCAGACCCGCTCTTTCGAAGTGCTCTGCGTATTTGCTGGCTATTTCAATTCTTCTTCTTTCATATTCTTGAAGGTGCTTGAGCTTTGTGTTGAGGACTATCGCCTGAAGCTCATCGAGTCTCGAGTTGATTCCTATCATGTCGTGAACGTACTTCACAGGCGAGCCATGGACTCTGTAGCTCCTGCAGAATGCAGCGAGCTCGTCGTCATCTGTTGTGATCATCCCGCCGTCGCCATATGCACCGAGATTCTTCGTAGGAAAGAAAGAGAAGGTTGAAAGGTCTCCGATTGAACCTGTCATCACCGTCGATCCATCAGGATAGCTCCAGCTCGCACCTATCGACTGCGCACAATCTTCTATTATCTTGACACCATATATTTCTCTAATATTTTCGAGTCGACCGAGTTCCATTGACTGACCAAATAAATGAACTGGGATGATAGCCTTTATTCTTTCCCTTTCGGGATGTATCTGAAGTAGCTCCTCAACTTTGTCAAGATCGATGTTGTAAGTTATCGGGTCAATATCTGCAAAGAGCGGCGTTGCTCCATTTCTTGTAATAGAGCTAACGGTAGCGAAAAAAGTATAAGGAGTAGTTATCACGTAGTCTCCAGGACCGATTCCCAGAGCGGCGACGGCAATAAGAAGAGCATCGGAACCGTTTGCCACACCAATCGCGTGTTTAACCCCGATAAGATCTGCTATGCTTTTTTCCAGCTCTTTTACGGCTTCACCGAGAATTACCCTCCCCCCAAGAAGCGCTTCATCGATCTTTCCGAGTAGCTCTTCTCTCAAATCACTGTACTGTCTAGTCAAATCAAATAATGGTATATGCATAGAACCTCCACGTTCCTGTCGAGAGGACACTTGTATTTGGAGAAGATGGAGCAGAGATTGCAAACGGTCGAGGAGATGCAAACCAAAAAACCATCACTGCGTATTTCTGGCTATCTCTGCGCTCAAGACAATTCTCTCGTCATCTCGTCCTCTCGAAAATGGTTTTTCTCTCTACTCAATTTGCTCAAGTTCGACTTTGCCCAGTTTGGATATGGTAAAGACCATTACGTTATCTAAACCTCTATCTTTTGCATTCTTGACAATGTGGTTAGCATGTCTGAAGGAAGCAACAATGACTGCTGTATCATCTCTACCGTCGACCTTTTCTGGTGAAAAGACGTGTAGATCGTGAAACGTTCCGTTCTGTTTCGCTGCCGAATCGTCTATGAAGCCAATAATTTTTATGCCCTCAGTTCTTAGAACGTCCGCAAGAATTCCGCCGATTATTCCCGCACCGTATAGATAGAAGCTTTCATGATCGCTTCCCTTTATCGTGTCCAGGACTTCTCCAAAGATATCTCTCGATTCCGTGTAAAGCTTAGCTGCTTCTTTGAGGTAAAGAATAGTTAAATACTGAAGCCTGAACTTTCCCGCTTCAGTCAAGACATACTTCATGTTCCGCCTGTTCTCCCCCTCTTTCTGGATCAGCTCCGAATCTTCAAAGTCTCTTATGTATTTATTCACCATGCTGGGAACAATCCCAGCGATTCTGGCAAGTCGTTCTTGGGAAACTGATGAACTTTCAGTAAGAGCCTTCAGAATGCTCATTTCTCTGAAATTCGGAGAAGGATTGAAAAACGAAAACTCAGAAAGATCCATAGTTGCTCCTTTATTATTCATTCACTGACAGAATTATAACAATGCGATGGGTCATAAGTCAAGCCTAAAGAAGCGAAAATTAGAGAGAACTCGCTTCGCTCGTGAGAGGGGGAGACACGAGCAATTGAGAGATGGTGAGAAGAGGAATTACGAAGAACGGGTTACTAGGAACGGGTGTGAAACAGAAGAGCGGGTTTCGAGGATCGGGTAATAAAGATCGGGTTACTAGACCCGGGTTCATGAGAGCGGGCGTGGAGCAAAAGAACGGGTTGAAAACAAAAGAACGGGTTTCGAGGATCGGGTTACAGAGTGCGGGTTAGTAAGATCGGGTTGATAAAAGCGGGTTGTCAGAAACAAGTTTTGAAGAGCGAGATCCCGTGCAGACCCCCTGAACAGGAGCCCCAAACAGGATCATATTGGGGCAGGCTAATCAGGGCAGGCTCTACGGGATGACAATTCAAGATGATTGTGCAGTTCTCTTGTAGGGGCGAACGGCCGTTCGCCCGAAAAAGATCCTGGTTGGAATTTCTGCCTTTTACGCGAAAAAGATCCTGGTTGGAATTTCTGCCTTTTACGCGAAAAATGGGACCATAGGAGCCGGTCAGTCCCTGTTTTTGGTTATAGCGTGCAGCGAAAAGCGAATCTCAGGTGATAGATCCCGTGCAGAAGCATCACGGGATGACAGAAGGTGAGTTCATCAGGGCAGGCTCTACGGGATGACAACCCCTTCTCAGGTCAATCGTCAAGGGACCACCGTCCTCCGACAAGAACATATTTTAGTCGAAAGCCACAATGCGCCGAAACGCATCGGCGGTCGCACTATATGCAAAGATTGTGCCGGGACGCAAACCACTGAAGAACATCAGTGGCCGCAAGGCTCCCTACGGCAGGAGGCCTTCGAGACCTTGCCCTAATGAAACCACTATTGATCCGGCTTCATTTCAGGCAAAGAGGTCGTCTAAGGTCACGAGGTAAACACTTGCATCTCTTGCAGCTAGTTCTTCCAGATCTGCAGTAAATCCTCTCTTGGAAAAGATCACGAATATCCTGTCTTGACAAGCGATAATCGATCCCTTTTCTCTTAATCTCTCAAGTTCACCTACGCCGACTCTAGCGTTTGTCCACTTGCATTCACCGATTATTACTTGACTATCTCCGAGACCAAGAAGGTCAATTTCCTCTTGCTTCTTCATTGCAGGATTGCTTCCCCACCACTTGCCCAACTTCATAATCCTGAAGGGTAGTTCTCCCCTGACACTCTTGTACAGTAAATATTCTCTGCATATGTTTTCGAAAGCTAGGCCCAGATACTTGCTGAGTCCGCTAGCGATCTTTTTGTTCAGAAGCTCTTCTGTCATGCCGGTTTCGATAAGCGAGAGGTTAGGAAACACAAAGGTGTACCAGAACTTAAAAAGGTTGTCTCTGATATAGTAGATCGCCTTCCGTGAAGTGTTCTTCTCTGTAACGGGCACTTCTCGTCCCAATATATTCAAGTTCAGCAGTGTAGCTATGTACTTTGCAGTCTTATCATTAGGCTCTCCTACCCTTGTGCTTATCTCGTTCATGCGAGTAGCGCCTTGCGCAATTGATTCAATTATTGTGTTGTATAGGGAAGGTTCGCGAAGTTCCTGTCTCAACAAGAATCTCGGCTCGGCATAAAGATACGCCGATGTATCGAGAAAGTTGTTTGCAATATTCTCTTTATATGGAAGATGCTGGTTCCACTTCTGCAAATACTGTGGGATTCCCCCCAACACTCCATACGCGATGATTTTTCCTTCGTTGCTCAGTTCCGGAAAGAACAGCGAGGCTTCGCGATAGGTGAATGGCTCGACTCTCATCTGAGCAGTTCTTCTTCCAAATAAGCGGCTCCTACTGCCCAATACTTCACTCTCCATGAAACTCACAGATGAACCGCAAAGAACTAAATAGAGCCTTGTTTCAAGTAGCTCATGATCTATAAGGCGCTGTAAGAGAGACGGGAAATAGCTACTAGCATTCGCCAAATATGGGTACTCATCTATTACTAGGAGAAGACGCTTTTCTTTTGCATGGGACGCGACGAACCTAATCGCCTTCTCCCATGACTCAAAAGGAGATAATGTGTCTTTCTGGCCGAAGTGTTCTAGAACGACTTCCGAAAAGTTTCGCAGCATCATTTTCTCGTTGACCTCATCGCAGACAAAGAAGATGCTTTCCATCTCTTTAGAGAACTCTTTAAGAAGAGTTGTTTTTCCCACTCTTCGACGTCCATAAACAACGACCATCTCGAACTTTCCACTATTCTTTAGCTTCCTAAGAGAAGCAAGCTCTTTCTCTCTGTTGATGAACATTTAACAACCTCCAACACAATTACTAACTCGTAAGTTACTAACTCTAGAGTTAATTATATCATTATCTGTGCAGTTCACTGAGGAGCATCAGTGGACGCAAGGCTGGCAAAGAACATGCCAGGACGCAATGCCCGCTTCGCGGGGAAAGAGCCGCTTGGATAAAAAACGCTGAAGGCTGTACGCTGGAAAAAGCAGAATATGGCTAATTAGAGCGTGTTTTAAACAGAAGACCGCGTTAGGAAGACCAGGTTGATAGAAGCGGGTTACTATAACTGGTTTTGAAGAGCAAGATGATGAATCAAGTTCAGCATGACGAAATGTATACATTCCTAACAACCTCTCATGAGCAAAGCGACTCTCATAAATGACCTTTCTCGCCTCTTCCAACCAATCATGATACTTTGCACTCCGGAACAAGAGAGACTCTTTATGAGTTAGGAGAATTCGAGGAGATTTAAGGTTGAGACCAAACGAAGAACTCAAACTAAAGCTCTCCATTTGAAGAAGGCTTAGAGAAATTCAAGCGCGAGTATTCCTGATCCTTACAATCTATTTATTCTTTGCACTGCTAAGAAGGTAGAGCATTACATATTTCGAGAGATCTCAAGAATTACAGTTGTTTGCCTCATCGGCCGAGCCTCCTGCGATTAGGGTGCTCAACCTAACGAAGAGCACTGCACAATTAGCCAAAGAGACCAGTTCAAATATACTAAACAACTAATCGAAGAGAAACTCAAGCAAGTCTTTCTTTGTCATTTCGAAGTGTCCGGCAATTTCAATAAGTATGGCGTTAAGTGTACCGGGCTTCAGCGTACTGTGATGAGGAATAGTTATATGATGCTCCCCCTTCCGCTTTGTAGTTAGTCTCACGTGGCTGCCGGTTTGACGTGTGACCTCATACTCCAGCTTTGTGAGAACTTTCAGAAGTTCTTCAAAGGTTACATCTCGAGGGAGTTTCAAAGAGCAATTACCTCTTCCTTAACGAAATGAAGCCTAATTATCCTCGGTAGCTCGCTTTCGTCAAAATGACATCTAATTGCGTCCCTGATGTTCTTCTTCAGCTCTTCAAGTGTTTCAGCTTGAGTAAATATGGGGTGACCTAAGGCGCGTGCAAAAAATCCAGAAACGGAATCTTCTTCGACGAGAAAGATTATTTCGGTATCCAAGTTCCACCTCCGTTCTATCTCCAAGGTATCGCTCGTTTTACGGGCTATACCAATAGATATGATTAATTCTTGAGCTGTTCTGCCCTGATCAGCGTGGTTTACGTCGCAAACAGTTGCTCAAAAGAATTATAGCATCGTTAAGTGAGTACTCGAAAACCAAATATCCCGCCGTACAATAAGAACGGATTTTGAAGAGAGGACGCCTTGAGTCTGAGACGAAACTTCGCTTGGAGAAAAACCATATTCGAGACTTGAAAGAAGCCTCTCAGGTCAACCGTCAAGGGTCCACCGTCCTCCAACAAGAGCTGCAAGACGCAAGGCTGCCTCCGGCAGGAGGTCTAGGAACCTTGACCCCGTGCACAATCATCAACTGACGCCGACGTTTGGTACTCCTGAAAGGCTTAACAATCCGTCATCTGTACTTGATTCAACATCTTAGTACTACTTTCTAACTCTTCAAATTTCGTTTGTTTTCCATAGCGCCATCGGGTGGAATCTTATTCTCTCGACAATTTCTTTATCATTGAATAGCAGCTCAGGATGATAGTCATGCTTCCTGAACCTATCTATGAAATTTGTCTCTTTTGTAGTGAAAACGAGTAGTTTTGAAAGGAATTTCTCAACCTTACTGAGCATTTCATCAAGATCAATTTTCTCTTCTTTCCGAAGCACCGGGAGAAGTTCGGTGCGTATTCGGTACTTAGTAATGCTTTTGAGCCTTTCAAAATCGAAGCTTTCAGGAATACCAGTACTTCCTATCGAAAAATAGAAGAGGGTGCACTTTCTAAGTAGTTCTATCTCTCTTTCATTCAAAGAGAGAAGAGAGATCATTTTGCTGACATCATAGAGATCACGAGTTGCTCCTCTTGTGAGAAGTGCAACTATTTTGCTTGAAAGTATTTCGATAGAACTTACACACCGACTTCGTATTTCTTGAATGATTCCAGGAATCGCAGTTCTTCTGACTTCCAAAGGTAGTACATGAGCTCTCATTGAAAAGTTGATCTCGATCTTGATATTATCTTTTGCTCCTCCTGAATTCGTGTATTCGAAAACGTGTGATTCGAGAGAATAGTGACGCTTCGATTTGTCGCTATGTCTATAACCGTTCGCGTCCATGAAAAGAGTAATCTTATCTGTAATGACGGTCCTATCTTCAATCATGATTTCCCTGGATATGCTTCTGCAGTAGTCAAGGTCAATATCAACTGATAGCCTTGGAAACTGAATGATCATCAAGTTAATTGCCGTTCCGCCCTTCAAAGCCAAAGCTTCCAAAAGAAGTGTATCCGAGTCTATGAATTGAAGTATCTCGACTAATCTCAATGTTTTCTCATATGTATCACGCACAAATCCCAGTTCTGAAGCTAGTTGCCCGATAGTTTGTTTATCGTATCTCACCTGTATCTTCTACTCCTTTCGAGACTATTGCCAAAAGATCTTCCGGAACAAGTAGTTTCCATTTTGGATTGTAAGTTGGTGATTCAAAGCGTATTGCGTTATAGAAGTATCTAACGCTCTTGCCTTTCTCGTGTTCACATAGCTCGAAGAAACCTTTTGATAGGCGAAACTTTTCCTGAAAATGACTCAGTATGTATCCGGTCTTCTGATAAAGAAATCTCTTATTATATTGACCCAAATACGATACCAATGTACTTTCATGAAGTGAGGGAACAGCGTCTAAGCAATTAAGAAGTTCCTCTAGACCACCAATTCTCTCAAAGTCATTGATGCTGTCTAGCGTAGTTCTCTCCACGTCTGTTGTCCTCACCCCATCTGGATTCATAACAACTCCCTCGTGTATTCGCGGAGAAATGAAACGATATCTAACATCATCATAGGAAAACTCAGCGAACTTCGTTTCTGCGCTCACATATACCTCATAATAAACTTGGTTGGCATACCCGTAATATTCAAAAGCAGAATGATGCGTAATATAAGACCGTGGCTTGATCTTCGATGCGATTCTATAGCGCCCAGCTATTGCCTGTCCCGTCTCTAAGCTTTTCGTCACATATAGGTTTCGCTTAACCTGGTCAATCAAGCCACGCCTCTTGTAGCTCTGCAGCAGTGAATTAGCTGTTTCGCTCTTTCCCACAAGTTTTTCGACATCGCTCTTTGTGAAAACTCCCAGTCTCGCCAGTTGCTCATAGTACTTCAAATCAATCACCTTCACTGTTTTAATTCTAGCACATTACTGGTGCTTTCTTAATATTTACAAGCCCAGAATAAAACACATGTGGGATTCTGATTTCGAATTCCTTCTTCGTCGGGCAGAAGAGCGGATTCTAGGATCGGGTTAATAACAACGGGTTACGAAAACCGGGTTATGAGAATCGGGTTAATTAGAGCGGGTGTGAAACAGAGGAGCGGGTTACAGAGTGCGGGTTAGAAGGATCGGGTTGATAAAAGCGGGTCATCAGAACCGGGTTTTGAAGAGCGAGATCCCGTGCAAAAGCATCACGGGACGACAAGGTGGGTGGATTTAGGGGCAGGCGCTACTGGATGACAATTTAAGATGATTGTGCAGTTCTCTTGTAGGGGCGAACGGCTGTTCGCCCGAAAAAGGTCCTGGTTGGAATCTCATACCTATTACGTGAAAAATGGGACAGACGCGAGGAGAATCGTCAGTCCCTATTTTCGCTTACAGCGTTCAGCGGGGTTTCGTTATTAAGCGTGAAGCGGTTCTTGAATGCGAGATCCCGTGCAGACCCATCACGGGATGACAGAAGGGGCGCTCACCAGGGCAGGCTTTACGGGATGACAATTTAAGATGATTGTGCAGTTCTCTTGTAGGGGCGAACGGCCGTTCGCCCGAAAAAGGTCCTGGTTGGAATCTCTGCATTTTACGCGAAAAAGGGGACAGACCATAGGAGCCGGTCAGTCCCTGTTTTTGCTTACAGCATTCAGAGGTTCTTTGCATCTTTGGATTATTTTCACACCATGGCTGAACTTGTGCATCGACGCCCGACAGGCGAAGATCAGGTTCGGAAGTCATTTCAGTTTTCCTCAGTCTGAAGTATTTCACGTATCCTCGCTCGTAGAGAAGGTAAGTCACTTACAATGACCGCCCACACTATGTCATAGTTGACACCTGAGTAGTCGTGAATCAGTCGGTCTCTTGTTCCAGCTATTGCTCTCCACGGAATATCGCTGTGGGCTAGTGTGAAGCTATATGGGAGTTGTTTTGCTGCTTCTCCTATTATCTCAATGTTTCCGATTACTGCATCCTGTGTCTTCAAATCTGACATAAATTCATCATATGACATGTTGTCTGCATAGGCTGTGATTCGATCTATGCTGTCGACTATATCCTCAAGGATCTCAGTAGTTTCTCTCTTAGACATATTTTATCGACTGCTCAATATCCTGCCTAATTCTGGCGTTTCGTATGCTTTTTAATCCAAGAGGAGTTAGTAAATCAACCTTTTTTCGTACGATCCGTTCAAGCTGCTCTGCGAGCTCCACAAATTCTAAACCAGGCACCCTATCAAACTCTATGTAGATATCTACGTCGCTGTCGTCATTCTGATTTCCTTTCACATACGAGCCAAAAACCCCTATCTTCGAAACAGAAAAACGATCTTTTAGCTCGGGAAGGCTTTTACGCAATGCTTCTATAACGTTTTCTAGGTCTTGCATAGTATCACCTCACGCAAATTCTATCACACCCCCGGAACGGTTAAATGAACTGTCAAAGAGACTTCAATAAGCGGTGCTACTGCGCAGGAGATATCTCAAGTCAACCGTCAAAGGTCCACAGTCCTCCGACAAGAGCAGAGTTGCAAGATGCAAGGCGCCGAAGATCATCGGCGAACAATTAAGAAGTGATGCCGGGAAGAGCATCCCAGGAAGTGATGCCCGGAGAAACATCCGGGGAAGTGATGCTGCTTCACAGGAAGCCTGTCAACGGTTCTCCGACCAGAACGAAAAGCTAGATCTACGGTCTATGAAGAACGAGATCCCGTACAGGAGCACTACGGGATGACAATTTAAGATGATTGTGCAGTTCTCTTGTAGGGGCGAACGGCCGTTCGCCCGAAAAAGGTCCTGGTTGAAATTTCTGCCTTTTACGCGAAAAATGGGACAAGAGGAGAATTGTCAGTCCCTATTTTCTCTCTCATCTTCTCGTGAGCGAAGCGAACGTCTCCAATGTGCTCTTTCTCGTTTTTTACAGCCTTCAGCGTTTTTTCCTCCTAAGCGCAGAGCATTTCATAAGGAGCCGGTCAGTGCCCCTTTCGCAAAGCAAACAATGATCTAGCAAGGGTCAAACTAGGCTCTTGAAAGTCGGGAATCGCGTCGTGCATCAATGTCAGGGTTGACAGTGTCGAAGCCCTGCTGAACATTTTTAGTCCCCTTTTTGTCTTCGTTTGAAGGCATTATTGTAGGCTAGAAGATCTTCTCTTTTGTTGATGCTAACTACGAAGATCGTTCTTGAATCTGAATCAATGGAATACACAATTCTGAACTTCTTCTTGAAGAAATAGGCTTTATAGTATCCGGTTAGATCTATTCCATGTTTATTCCCAACCGCTATTCCCACAAAAGGATTTGCAGAGATTTGCTTCAGTTTGCTCTTTGCAAGCGATTTGATCTGCCCATCCATTCTCTCTACTTCTTTCAGAGCTTCAGGATGAAATCGTGTCTTCCAACTGCTCATATTTCGTCAATATCTACTTCCAAATACTCTTCTTTCGGAACTGCTGCTCTTTCTTTCAAGATCTCAGCTATCTGCGAATTTTCGAAGAGCTCTTCCACTTCGATTAGTTTCTTATAAGTCTCAATATTCATAACCGCATACTTTATCTCACTGTTCTTGATTACCAAGAGCGTATCGCCACTGCTTTCTAGCTGCCTGAAATACTTACCCGGGCTTCTAGACAAGTCTGTCATGCTGACTGTGTTGGTTCTTGATGTGTAATGCGTGATTTAGCACCTCCTTCATCTAGGTACTTTACTACGTATTATTATACATATTATGATGCGGAACGACAACTCTTGTTTCTTATTGACAATTTCTTTCTCAAAACAAAGCGATTCAAATGACAGTTCAAATTTCACTCTCTTTTTTCAAGTTCTGATCGATCAGCTTCTCCAACATACATAATCGATATCTATGTCAACTGGTAATCTGGGAATCCTCAGGAAAGAAAAATTTATCGCGGTTCCGTCTTTGAAAGCGAATCTAGCGGATAGATATTCATTTCTTGATGCCCTATCTGAAAGGTCAGTAGTACTGAAACCTTCTGGAGGATTTCCTGTTGGTAACCGGTTTGACCTGACAGTCTAAAGAGCTCTCTCTAGATAATTTCATCGTTCCTCCGGAGCTTCATCCTATAAATACTTTGGCACCACAAGATTCCGTTCGCCGGCAAGTTTTGATTTTTCGTTACATCTTCGAACCATGTGTTGTGGCGAAGCAGGAATCGTTTTTTTAACTCATCCAAGAAATCGCTATCATTGTTGAAGATTCCGATATTTGACTGTAAGAAGAAGCCAACTTTTGCTGTTGCTTTGTCGAGAAGCTTGGGGTAATCAAGTGCTTTGTCGGGATAAAGATTTTCCACCATTTTTTGGGGAACGCCAAACCTTTTCCCAAAATCAGACAAGCTTTGAAGAGTTATTATCAAATAACTGGAAAGCAGCCGGAAAAGCACTGAAGGGCTTTGCTTAAGCACCTTCAGATTTAGTGTAGTTAACTGGCGAGCTCAGCACACGTAGACTAATGCACATTTCGGTCATCTTTTGTATACTATAGATGAAGGAGTGGCTTTATGGATAATGATCTCAAGAAACTGAAAAGCCGAATAGCAGAACTTGAAGAGGCCAATGAACGTTTGAGAGAAAGCTCGGCAAACCAGAGAACTGGCAATCACATGGTCTCACACTATTCATCGCCCAATGAGAAGATAGCCCTCTTCAGATCGCTTTTCTTCGGCAGGCAGGATGTGTATGCAGTTCGATGGGAAGGAGCCAACGGTTCTTCCGGCTACCAGCCTGTGTGTAAAAACATTTGGAAGAAGGGAATTTGCAGGAAACCTCAGATCAAGTGTTCTCAGTGCGAGTCGAGAGAGTTCGCGCCGCTCACAAATCGGGTAATCTATGATCATCTTTCCGGAAAGATCGAAGTAGGCATCTTTCCGCTTCTTGAAGACGAAACCTGCAGGTTCCTTGTCACCGATTTAGATGGTGACGGATGGGAAGAGGATGCGAAAGCTTTCGCAAATGTCTGCGCTTCACTTTCGATTCCGTTGTATGTAGAGAGATCAAGATCTGGCAACGGTTGTCATCTCTGGTTATTCTTCAAAAGCGCAATTAAAGCCTCTATAGCTCGGAAGCTCGGTTTCAAATTGCTTAACCGGGTTCTTGAAAGCCGGCCAACACTGGGCTTAGGATCATATGACAGGTTTTTTCCTAATCAAGATGTGCTTCCAAAGGGCGGACTTGGTAATCTGATAGCCCTTCCCTTGCAGGGATCTTCAAGAAAAAATGGAAATACGGTATTCCTGAACGATGAATTTGCGCCGCACGCAGACCAATGGGCACATCTCTCATCGATTGAGAGGATTGATTTCTCGAAGATTGTGAAACTTTTACGTGATTTGGAGAACCCCAATACTCAAAAAGCGACAACACAAGTGAGAGTACCTAAAGAAATCTTCCCTGAAGAAGTACCATTGAAACTAGACAGTGTGATAAGTATTGAGAAGGGTTCTCTTCCATCCTCCTTAATGAATGAGATTCTGAAGTTAGCATCTTTCGATAACCCTGATTTTTTCAGAGCGCAGGCAATGAGGCTGCCAACATACAACAAGCCAAGGCGGATTAGCTGCGCAGATGAAGAAGGAAACTACTTCCTGTTGCCCAGAGGTTGTTTGTATGATTCACTTGATCTTCTTGAAAAGAATGGAGTGCGGGTTAATCTAATCGACAATCGGTCTAAGGGAAGTGACATTGAGTTCACTTTTTACGGTAAATTGACACAGGATCAGGATAGAGCCGTCAGCGAGATGCTCGCCCAAGAGTTCGGAATTCTTTGCGCTCCAACTGGTTCCGGAAAGACTGTAATTGGTCTAAAGCTAATTGCACAAAGAAAACGGGGCACACTTATTCTTGTTCATCGAAGAGAGCTTTTACGACAGTGGCAGGAAAGCGCTTGCGAGTTTCTTGAGATCCCACCCGAGGAGATTGGACAGATAGGTCTCGGAAAGAATTCCGCAAAAGGTTTCCTGGATATAGCTCTCATTCAGACTCTTGCGCGTAATGAACAAACTCTCAAGAGCCTTCCAGACTATGGTCAAGTAATAGTTGATGAATGTCAGCATATACCGGCTTTTACGTTAGAAAGAGTTATCAAGAGTATTCCCGCTAAGTTTATTACAGGGCTTACTGCCTCACCAAAAAGAAGAGACGGTCACGAAAGGATTTTGTTCATGCAGTGCGGTCCTATCAGACATCGGATGGGTAGAAAAGGGAAGATCTTCTCAGAAAGAACGTATGTACCCAGGCAGACTAATCTTGAGACAAAGGCAGACTGCAAACCCAAGGAAATCTACAGGGCAATAGAGGCAGATGAAAGTAGAAATGCTTTGATCTGTGACGACATTAAGAGAGCTGTCGAAGCCGGGAGATGTTGCCTAGTATTCTCGGAAAGGGTCTTCCATATTGAGAGTATTTTTGAACAGTTGAGCTGTTTGAAGGAGAGAGTCATCCTCTTGCATGGAAAGCAACCAAAGAAGCTTCAGAATGACTCCCTTGAGAGCTTCAGGAAAGCAAATGAAGGCGTCGCTTTACTCTCCACAGGAAGATACCTCGGTGAAGGATTCGATGATCCCAGGCTTGACACTCTTTTTCTCACATTTCCGATTTCCTGGAAGGGAGTTCTTCAGCAATACGCCGGAAGACTACACAGAGAGAACTTTGGCAAGCATGAAGTCAGGATATACGACTACGTAGATGAGAACGTCCCCATGTTGAAGAAGATGTTTGAAAATCGCAAGAAGGGATACAAGGCGCTAGGATATAGGGAAGTGATGCATCTATAAAACATTAGGCGCAAGGCGCTGAAGATCATCGGCGGACGCAAGGCCCGCTTCGCGGGGAAACAAAGGATCGGGTTAGAAGAGCGGGTTAGGAATTACGGGTTAGCAAGACCGGGTTGAAGGAAATAGAACGGATGATACTTATTTGCTGGTTCAGGCCAGTCACCTTCAGTACCGCTTTACGGGCAAAGAACTGCTGTTCACTCTAAAAAACACATTGACCGTCAACGGTAAACCGTTCTCTGAATTGAGGTAAATACCAATTCAAGTTTCGTAAAGGTCGCACGGTTTGAGGCGTGCTTCAGAGCGCACACTCCCCACCGCAAGCGGTCCCCCCCGCTCAAGCGGGGATTTAGAAGCTTGAGTTCGAGAAGAACATCCGGGTAAGTGATGCCCGGAGGAACATGCGGGGAAGTGATGCTGCTGCGCAGGAAGCCTGTCAAGCAAGACGTCAACGGTTCTCCGACCAGAACGAAAAGCTAGATCTACGGTCTATGAAGAACGAGATCCCGTACAGGAGCACTACGAGATGACAATTTAATATGATTGTGCAGTTCTCTTGTAGGGGCGAACGGCTGTTCGCCCGAAAAAGGTCCTGGTTGGAATCTCTGCATTTTACGCGAAAAATGGGACAGACAATAGGACCGTTTGGGAGCCAGTCTGCTGACGCAGGCCAGTCACTCTTTGCAGAAGTGAGGCTCGCTGGCGCGAGGAAGTGATGCTGGGAAGAACATCCGAGGAAGTGATGCCGACTTCGTCGGGAAGTGATGCTGCTTCACAGGAAGCCTGTCAACGGTTCTCCGTTCTCCGACAAGAGTTGTAAGACGCATAGCGCCGAAGATCATCGGCGGACGCAAGGCCGGCAAATTCATCCCGGGACGCAGGGCTGGCAAAGATCATGCCAGGACGCAATGCCCGCTTCGCGGGGAAAGAGCCGCTTAGATAAGAAACGCTGAAGGCTGTACGCTGGAAAAAGGATGATCGGGTTAATAGAGCGGGTGTGAAACAGAGGATCGGGTTACAGAGTGCGGGTTAGAAGGATCGGGTTGACAAAAGCGGGTCATCAGAAACGGGTTTTGAAGAGCGAGATCCCGTACAGGAGCACTACGGGATGACAATTTAAGATGATTGTGCAGTTCTCTTGTAGGGGCGAACGGCCGTTCGCCCGAAAAAGGTCCTGGTTGGAATCTCTGCATTTTACGCGAAAAATGGGACAGACAATAGGACCGTTTGGGAGCCAGTCTGCTGACGCAGCCCAGTCACTCTTTGCAGAAGTGAGGCTCGCTGGCGCGAGGAAGTGATGCCGGGAAGAGCATCCCAGGAAGTGATGCCCGGAGAAACATCCGGGGAAGTGATGCTGCTTCGCAGGAAGCTTGTCAAGCAAGACGTCAACGGTTCTCCGACCAGAACGAAGAGCCAGATCTACGGTTTATGAGAGAGCGAGATCCCGTGCAAAAGCGTCATTGGATGACTGCCCTATGTATTATGGTCATCCAACAATTCTCCAGCTGAAATCTGGTTTCGGCATTGTTCTTCTCGGAGGAAGGAGGACCGGTGACGGTGAACGGGGTTTTTAAGCGTTCAGCGGGTCTTCGTTCTTAAGCGTACAGCGCTTTCTATGGTCCGACCTTCCTGCCACTCAGCAATTTAACCAGAGCGTTGCTCGATCAAATACTTATGTGATACATATGTATCATTTTAAATCACCTCAGTGATACAATAATATTGAGG
>NZ_JFHL01000008.1:48066-78494 GCF_003664995.1 Mesotoga sp. BH458_6_3_2_1
GGAAAGGAAAAGTACGGGCACATTCAATTAGAAGGCCTTTCGAATTTCATAGATTATTTCTTAATGACAGTAGAGATTGTAGATGACTACAAGTTGGTTACTTACAGCACTGATTTTCCCGACAATCATTTCATTTCATTGGCTGCAGCGCGAAACGCCTTGCTTATAACTGGTGATAAACTTTGTCTTAAAAGCGCACTAAGTGGCAATGTAAATTGCAGGACGCCAGCTCAATATCTAAGTGATTCTTCTTAATGCTCCCTTAGGCGAAAAAGGAACCCCACGAGTCCGTCAGTTCCTCTTTTCGCTTACAGCGCTCAGCGGGTCTTCGTTCTTAAGCGTGAAGCGGTTCTTGAATGCTAGATCCCGCACAGGAGCACTGCGGGATGACAGAAGGGGCGCTCAACAGGGCAGGCTCTACGGGATGACAATTTTATATGATTGTGCAGTTCTCTTGTAGGGGCGAACGGCCGTTCGCCCGAAAAAGGTCCTGGTTGGAATCTCTGCATTTTACGCGAAAAATGGGACAGACAATAGGAGCGTTTGGGAGCCAGTCTGCTGACGCAGCCCAGTCACCTTCGGTGGCCAGTCGCACTTCGTGCGGCCAGTTCCGACTTCGTCGGGCAGAAGAGCGGATTCTAGGATCGGGTTAATAAGAACGGGTTACGAAAACCGGGTTATGAGAATCGCGTTAATAGGATCGGGTGTGAAACAGAGGAGCGGGTTACAGAGTGCGGGTTAGAAAGATCGGGTTGATAAAAACGGGTAATCAGAACCGGGTCCTGAAGAGCGAAATCCCGTGCAAAAGCGTCATTGGATGACTGCCCTATGTATTATGGTCATCCAACAATTCTCCAGCTGAAATCTGGTTTCGGCATTGTTCTTCTCGGAGGAAGGAGGACCGGTGACGGTGAACGGGGTTTTTTTTAGCGTATAGCGCTTTCTATGGTCCGACCTTCCTGCCGTTCAGCAATTTAACCAGAGCGTTGCTCGATCAAATACTTATGTGATACATATGTATCATTATAAATCACCTCAGTGATACAATAATATTGAGGTGATTGTAATGAAAACGGTTAATGTTAGAGATGTTCGAAACAGATTCAGCGAAATTGTTGACAGAAAAGAAGAGCTTTTGATTCTAAGGCGTGGTGTTCCGGTGATGAAGATATCACCCGTCTCTAAGGAAGACTTAATGAAATACTATCTTTCAAAGGCACAAGAGGAAGCAGAAAAGATCGGGCTCAGTGAAAAAGAGGGCCTGCAAGTTCTAGAGGAGTTGAGAAAAGAGATGAAAGATGAAGGTCGTTATTGATACGAACGTTGTGATTTCGGCGGCTCTCGGCTCCAAGACTTGTAGCAAGACCGTTCTTAAGGCACTAGAACAGGGGGTAATCGAACCGCAGATATTTGTGCTGGAGTTACAAAGGTTCATAATGAAACTGAAAGGAAAGGAAAAGTACGGGAACATTCAATTAGAAGGCCTTTCGAATTTCATAGATTATTTCTTAATGACAGTAGAGATTGTAGATGACTACAAGTTGGTTACTTACAGCACCGATTTTCCGGACAATCATTTCATTTCATTGGCTGCAGCGCGAAACGCCTTGCTTATAACTGGTGATAAACTTTGTCTTAAAAGCGCACTAAGTGGCAATGTAAATTGCAGGACGCCAGCTCAATATCTAAGTGATTCTTCTTAATGCTCCCTTAGGCGAAAAAGGAACCCCACGAGTCCGTCAGTTCCTCTTTTCGCTTACAGCGCTCAGCGGGGTTTCGTTCTTAAGCGTGAAGAGGTTCTTAGGTGCGAGATCCCGCACAGGAGCACTGCGGGATGACAAAGTGAGTGGATTTGGGGGCAGGCTCTACGGGATGACCGAAGAGGGTGGATTTAGCAGCACTTACTACGGGATGACAACACTTCACGTCATCTGCCAAGCGTGTTTCCTGGAGAGATTACATACGCAAACTAAACGCCAGAATCCGAGATTGATACGTATTCTAATATAGGAACCCGATAAGGAATAGTGGGATGATGTTTCCATATCCGATTTCGATGCCATCACGCAGCACGAATCCTTTTGGAGAGTCCTTCAGCTGGCGTCTTCCCTTGTAAGGACCACCTACTTCGAAGGTCATTTCCTTGTCATTTTCCTGCAGGGAGAAGTCACCATTTGTTGGCACGCAAATCCCTAAGTGACTTACTTGTGAGAAAAAAAAAGCTTCGCGTATCGTTCCCATATTTGCCTCAAGATTCCATTGCGAAAGGCCAAGAGCATAGTAGAGATTCGTTTCACCCAGAAAGACTTTCGAACCGCTGCGCATTCCTTTTACTCCTCTTCCGCACGGAAGGACTCTTCTCAATACGCCTGCCCTCTCTAAAGAATCCAGATAGCTGTACAAAGTCACTTTAGTTATTCCTAACTCCTTGCAAAGCGATTCCGGAGAGATGGATGGAACAACGCTAGTAGCGACAAAGGCGATTATCTTCTTGATGATTGCTGCAGCCTCGCCTCTAAGTGAGGCTTGCTCAACAACATCTTGATAGATCGACTTATCTAGAGTGTTAAGCAGTCTCTCATAGTAAGACTCGTACGAAAGCCGAAAAGGATATGAACCAGTCCTCAAATATTCCCTGAACATCTCCAGAGGCTGAAGCTTCTGAAGCTTACTGCAAAATTCCATGTGATTTTCCAGAAGCTCACTGAGTTTCAATGGTGGAAAGCTTTCGACTTTCTCGAGATTTATGAATTCCCTAAATGAGAGATGTCTTAGCTCCTTCAATGCAGCTCGTCTTGACAGGTCAGCTGTACCTTTCAACACTGAGTATCTCGAACTACCAGTGAAGTAGATCTGCTTTCCCGGATGCGAGTCATGCAAGGCTTTTATGTCATTTGCCCAACCCGGTTGCCTATGTGCTTCATCTACAACTAACGTCTTTCCGCCTAGCTTAAAGAATGTGTCGCCTATGTCGTATATTCCGTCTCTGAGAACCAATGGGTTATCGCCAGAAATGTATAAAAAACCCTTCTGCCCTCTTTCATAGATTCTCTGCAGAAGCATAGTTGTTTTTCCACAGCCCCTAGCTCCAACGATCCCCAAAAGTCGATCATCCCAACTTATTAGACCATATGCGTAGCGCTTGAACTCAATAGGAACGGAACCTAGTAGTCTCTCCTGGATTTCAAAAAAAGGTTGAAGGTCTATCATCAAGCACCTCCATTACGTTAGTTATATTATACCATCTTCACTCTTATAGTTAAGTATACTCTACTATATTACTCATAGAATGAATGCACTTAAGAGTAGGTATCTGGCGCCGAAGATCATCGGCGAACAATTAAGAAGTGATGCTGGGAAGAACATCCCAGAAAGTGAGGCCCGGAGGAACATCCGGGGAAGTGATGCCGACTTCGTCGGGAAGTGATGCTGATGCGCAGGAAGCCACTCAGGTCCACCGTCAACGGTTCTCCGTCCTCCGGGAAGAGCATATATTACTTGAAAGACGCAAGGCTGGGCAAGAACAGCCCAGGTCGCAATGCCGGCGAAGATCATGCCGGGACGCAAGACGGCTGAGCATGATGTGATACTGGAAGATTTATCTAAGGAAGTGAGGCAGCTTTCAATGGGAGGCTTAGGACCCATGAATCTTCTTTAACTTCACTGAACAAGCTTTGGAGCAAATTATCCATGATGAGAAGGATCCGCTTTTTTTCAAACCCTTAAAATCCGCTCGCCTGAACTTGTTCCATTATTTCGTTTGTTTCGATTGATTCCAGACTTGGAGTACTACGCAAGAGAAGAAATAAAGAAGACGTGGGAATACTCCCACGTCTTCATCAGCGGCTTCTCGCCGTGAACAGGCTCTATGGCCTAGTGCGTGAAACCCTTTCGGGTAACCGCATAACTATTATAATACTTTTGTATTTCGGATTCAAGTGAAAGTGTGAATCAGAACTCAAAGTTTTCGTCGATCAAGAGCTGAATCAATTCAAGGAAAACGACTCTTGTCCACAGAGTTTTGAGAGTCCTTCTGATAACAATCACACTGCATTTTGCCATGGTTTTCTTCTGGAAGTGAGTTTCTCAAAGATCGCTGTAAACTTCCTCGCCTTCTATGAAAACTCTCTCTGCCTTAGCTGCCAATTTGAATGGATGATTTGTCCAAACTGCAATATCGGCATCTTTTCCTACTTCGAGCGATCCAACTTTTTCGTCGATCTTCAGGATCTTGGCGGCATTTATTGTGACCATCTTCAACAGATCTTCCTCTTTCGACCCGTACCGTAAGGCCACCCCAAGCTGCACGTTCGTGTTTTCAAGGGGAATCACAGGATGATCACACATGAAGGCTGCGAGAACTCCCTTTTCATTGAGAATCCTGGGAGCGTCGTAACTCATATCTTTCAATTCAAGCTTGGTCCTGAATCCGAAGATCGGTCCGAGAACGACCGGCACATTGTTCTCTTTGAGAAAATCGACAATCTTATAACCTTCCGTCGCGTGCTCTATTACCAGATCGAAGTCAAACTCCTTTGAGAGCCTTATTGCAGTGAGAATATCGTCCTGTCTGTGGGCGTGAATTCTTGCGGGAATCTCTTTCGTCAGCACCTTTTCTCCGACTTCCAGTTTGGGATCGAAATCTGTAAAGGGTTTTCCCTCTTTTTCGGCTGCCTTTTTCTTTTCCATGTAGGCTCTTACTTTCTGAAAGTAACCACGAATAACAGCTGCCGTCCCGAGTCTCGTGGAGGGAGTTTTCTTGAAGCCCTCACCGTAAACTCTTTTCGGGTTTTCACCCGTTGCCATTTTCAGCCCAGCCGGGGAACGAACGACCATATCATCAACTATAAAAGTTTTCTTGAACTTGAAGATAGCACCTTGTCCCCCAACTGGATTTGCGCTGCCGGGAACGACCATAACGGTTGTGACTCCGCCGGACAATGCCCTTTTTATTGCTGCATCCTGGGGATTGAATGCATCTACAACTGAAACATCAGGAGTAAGGGGATCCGTCGCTTCGTTACCGTCACCATAGTATCCGCCAACTCCCTCTTCGTAAATCCCAATGTGTGAGTGAGCGTCAATAAATCCAGGAAAGACGTACTTGCCGGAAACGTCAATTACTTCAGCCTCAGGCTCTTCGATTCCTTGTCCTATCCGTTCGATCTTTCCCTTGTCCATAAGAATATCCCCTTCGAATGGCTCCGAAGTGATGGGATAAATTGTCCCGTTCTTTAGTAATATTGACATATAGGACCTCCTTTAGAAAACGTTATACAATGATTGTATCAGAAGTGATACGTATTACAAACTTATGACTACGCTTTGATTTGAACAAGGCTTTGGGAAGGGAGTATATATGCTTGAGGACGCCGTTGGAAAACAGTATTCGAGAAACGATGTAGAGAGAAACTGCGCTGAGGCAATGATATACGGAGCAAATGACGAATATAAGCTCGGACTGCCGGAAGAGGCATTCTATACAATGGGGGCCTTTGGAGGAGGCATGAGAATCAAGAGCATCTGCGGAGCGGTCACAGGCTCACTTGCAGTACTTGGAATTCTCTTCAACAGTGAGATATATGAAAAACAGGAAAGAATGAAACGGATAGCTGAGGAGTTCATTGCCGAATTCGAGAAGAGATACGGTCATCTCGAATGTTCAGTGCTAAGAGACAAGTATCGTGATCCAGTCATCGGATGTGAAACAACTGTACGAATGGCAGCTAGGGTTCTTGAAGAGATCATCGATAAGTACAGGAGAGAGATCACGTACAGTGGTAAGTGAGGCTTCCACAAACATTTGACGCAAAGCAGGCGAAGAATCTTATATGAAGTGATGCTGGGAAGAGCGTCCCAGGAAGTGAGGCCCTCATAAAACATTAGACGCAACGCCGGCAAAGATCGCGCCGGGACGCAAGGCGCCGAAGATCATCGGCGGACGCAAGGCCGGCAAATTCATCCCGGGACGCAGGGCTGGCAAAGATCATGCCAGGACGCAATGCCCGCTTCGCGGGGAAAGAGCCGCTTAGATAAGAAACGCTGAAGGCTGTACGCTGGAAAAAGGATGATCGGGTTAATAGAGCGGGTGTGAAACAGAGGAGCGGGTTACAGAGTGCGGGTTAGAAAGATCGGGTTGACAAAAGCGGGTCATCAGAAACGGGTTTTGAAGAGCGAGATCCCGTACAGGAGCACTACGGGATGACAATTTTATATGATTGTGCAGTTCTCTTGTAGGGGCGAACGGCCGTTCGCCCGAAAAAGGTCCTGGTTGAAATTTCTGCCTTTTACGCGAAAAATGGGACAGACAATAGGAGCGTTTGGGAGCCAGTCTGCTAACGCACGCAAGTTACCTTCGGTTGCCAGTCTTTGCTACGCAAAGGCCAGTCTCCCTTCGGCGAGGTCAGTTCCGGCTACGCGGGCAAAGAGCAGCCTCTAGGAACGGGTTACAAAGTGCTGGTAATAAAGATCGGGTTGATAGAATCGGTTAGCGAAACTAGGTTAGGAAGAGCGAGATCCCGCACAGGATCACTGCGGGATGACAGCACTTCACGTCATCCCGGCGTGCTTCTGGCCGGGATCTGCCCCTAAAGTTTGACGAAGGAAGAATCCATGACTTTGCGCTGGCAGCGAAGCACGCTCTTCGCAGCGATCAGCGTGCAGCGGAAAGCGGTTCTTAGGTGCGAGATCCCGTGCAGACACCCTGAACAGGAGCCCCAAACAGGATCATATTGGGGCAGGCTAATCAGGGCAGGCTCTACGGAATGACAATTTAAGAGAGTTTGTGCAGTTCTCTTGTAGGGGCGAACGGCCGTTCGCCCTCCTATATAAGCTGATGTCTTAGACGAGGAGGGTTTCAGATCCATTAAGGTATTCGGTGAAGATATGACCTACTCAGATGGTTATGCAGCAGCATGTTTTTTCAACACGAAATTGATTGATCTCTCTGCTCCTTTTCGGAGAACTGCGAACCGTAAACGGTCTAAGAGTATCAATTGGAGCATTCTCGTGAGCGAAGCGAGCGTCTCGAAAGTGTCGTTTCTCGAATGATCTTATCGGTGAACGGGCCCGTGATCTTGGACGGTCAGTGGAGAACGCCACTTCACAGCGATCAGCGGTTCTTGCATGCAAGATCCAGGCAACCTAAGACACGGCAAGAGGGCAAGAGTTCCTCCTTCACGACTCAGAAAGGCTCTGCTGATGATTAGAGTGAAAAAGTAATTTATACTTTTGGTTCTTATTGTATAATTTACTCAATAGGAATTATACTTTTGTAAAATTTGGAGGTTTGGATGAGACCAGAAGATTTTTCTGTTGGCTCACCGGGAAGGGTTCAGAAGGTAATAGGTTCTGGTTTTTCTTACTGGGCGTTTATTCCCGATCCATTGCCGCCGAAGCTTAATTATGTAGATAATCTTGTTGCTGCGCTTGGGGAAGCGAATCGTGCTATGGGCGAATTCTCTGGATTGCTTGCGGGAAGTCCGGGCGCAAAATTACTTATCCGTCCACTATTGCGAAAGGAAGCAGTATCATCGTCTCAGATCGAGGGAACAACTTCAGAGATAACCGACCTTTACCTTTTCGAAGCCGCGGATGAGACTTCAGGTTTGCCGGAGGACGTCAGGGAGGTGTCGAATTATCTGAAGGCGCTTGAGTACGGTCTAGACAGGATCAAGTTTTTGCCTGTCTCGACGAGGCTCTTCAGAGAGCTTCACGCCGTTCTAATGAAGGGCGTCAGAGGCGGGCATGCGTATGCGGGAGAACTGAGAACGACACAGAATTGGATCGGCAAGCCGGGATGCACGTTGAATGAAGCTGACTTCGTTCCCCCGCCTCCGGAAGAGTTGAATGGCTGCCTTTCAGACCTGGAAGTGTTTATCAACTCTGAATCGAGAATACCGCCTCTTGTGAAGCTGGCTCTTGTCCATTACCAGTTTGAGGCAATCCATCCCTTCGTCGATGGTAATGGTAGGGTTGGGAGACTCCTGATTGCACTGCTGAAAACTTCATGGGGAATGTTGGATCAACCCGGTCTCTACTTGAGCGGCTATTTCGAAGCAAATAGACAGGAGTATTATTCAAGACTGAGAAGCGTCAGTTTCGAAGGCGAGTGGAATTCATGGGTACTATTCTTCATTGAGGCCGTGCTCGAACAGGCAAACTTTGCGAAGTGTAAACTTCGAGAAATGATGAATCTAAGGAACGATTGGATACAACGAGTGAGATCTATTTCGTCCTCACTGCCTATGACTCTCATCGATCACTTATTTGAAAATCCAATTCTAACGATTCCACAGGCGAGCGAGAAGCTTGATGTAACATACGTTAGCGCAAGAAGGGCTATTCAGTCTCTCTGCAAAAATGGGATATTGACTCCGCTAGATGGCAGTAAGTACGCAAAGAAATACATTGCTTCAGAACTAATGCCGATAATTAAGTGATGTTGTTGCCCGGGAAGGCACCCAGGTCCACCGTCAACGGTTCTCCGTCCTCCGGGAAGAGCATATATTACTTGAAGGACGCAAGGCCCGCTTCACGGGCAAGACCATTTGTAGCATGACCGTTTGCGTCGTGAAGAAACGCACTCTACGTCTGGTGATTAGAACTTTATCTGAAATCATGATAAGGAAAGAAAAAAGACGCTCTAAAAGCGTCTTCAAGATTAATTTTATCATGAGTAACTGTTAAGGTCAACCGGTCTAGCCGTTGCCAGCACGTTAAATAATCTCTCAAAGTGATGTCTCTTGATCAATCAAACGGAGCAGTCGAGAATTCGATCGTTGTTGGCGTTCCTTCCGCATCTGGAAGAGCTACCGGGACAATCTCAATCAAGAAGTCGCTTCCTGGCTCGAGGAGAAGACCCGTATCAATCTCGGTTTGAGATGTCTGCGTTGCGAAAAGCGTATCAGGTCCCATAAATACGGAGACGTTGAACGCCAAATTCTCAGCTTCTAGAGCTCCGGGAGGCTCAATTCCATAGACGATTAGCAAGGGCATCGAATACGGATAATCCTTCTGGTCGTCGTAAGGACTGATACCAAACGGGAAGATGTCCCACAACGCGATCCACTCTTTAATTGCATTGCCAATAGCGCCACATTTGCCTGTCACATCTATGGAGTCTATTCCGGTATGCCCCTTTACGACACACTGGTAAGTGTACCCAGCTTTACCTGTGTCATCTGTTTTCAGTTTAATATTGGATTTGGGATGGAGTCCTGTGATGTTCAGCTCGAGATCGCAGTTCTTTGCTGGCGTTCCGTCCTTTCTCGTCACCGTAACTGTAACTGTGTGCGATCCCGGAGCAATGTTGATGTCATATGCAGGCTCAACTATGAGCGTGTAGTCGCAGTCGCATTCGATATCTGCGGCCTCCATTATCGCATCCAGGTGCTCTGTCAGGGGTTGCGCTCCACCCCAAGTCTGAGCCATTATGCTTGGAGGACTTCCTTCGGGTTGAGGGTTGTCGTTCACGTAATTACCATCCTCATCTGTGTGGTATTCATCGTCTAGACCCATCATATGGCCTACTTCATGAGCGATAACAGGTCCTGTGTCGAGACTGTCCCATTCACCGGTGGTCGTTTCTGTCGATCCCGGGGTTGGTAGTGGAGTAGCTACCCATGAAGTATGACTCCCGTTGACCTTCTTGACTTCCACTACATGGGCGTCATCCGGTGGTTCAGCACCCTCGGCAAGAACCGAGAAGTCAAAGTCGAAGGTTACTGTGCAGCAGCCGTCACCCCATTCTCGAGAACCGCTTGCGCCGTTCCATATGGCCTCAGCGTCAGTTTCCCAAGACTCGACCTGAGTCTCTGAGGCACCATCACCATGGAAAACAATGGTTACCGTGACAGTGTAGTCACAAGGTCCGCCAGAGACAGCCGTTGTCTGTGGAGAAAAGCTGGCTAATGGATACTCGGCAGGATAGTAGGCATTGAGTATACCTTCAGCAAAATCTGAAAGCAGTACCGGCGGTATGCTGTACATCATAGGTGTGTCTTCAGTCAGCAAGGCTTCGAGTACAGGCTTTCCAGAATCATCTCCATTCAGCAAAAATGCTACAGCAATAAGTGCCCTGATAGTCATATTAGCATCTTGGAGGTATTTTTCTAGACTGTCCAGAGTGGATTCATCCAGCAGATTTCGCTGAAAGGCGTAAGCTGCAGACCAGCGTTCTAGCGGATCACTGCTTTCCAAAAGTGCAAGAAATTTCTGGATCTTGTTGTTGACAAGAGGTATTAGCTCTTCGCCATGTCGAAATGAAAGTGGGTTGTAAGGATCTAGTTTATCAATTATGCTTGCAACTTGATCTTGAACGAATACTGCTTTAATTGTCTTGCTTTTGTCAATCGTGACGGTTGTTGTAGTTGAATCAGGCGAAGCTACTTCACCCTCCCATGATTCAAATTCCCAACCATTGTCGGTATAAGCCTTTACTGAAACGATTTGGTTCTTCGTGTATTCGTGCACTCCTGCAGATGGATCTGTAGTTCCGCTGCCTCCTATCTGAATTGTAAGAGAGTATTTTATGTTGGGACAACTCGTGAGAAAGATGATTGCCAAAGACAGGATAATCAGAATGAAAAAAGTTCGACGCATTTTTGCACCCCCTTTGCATTAGTGAGTGCTTTTTAAGAATCAATCGACCACAGAAGAATGCAAGACACAGCAAATGACTGCTTGATAACGAAATTATACATCTTTGGGTGACAAACAGAAGCTGAGGAAAGAGAGTGATGCTATTTCGCAGGAATCCTCTCAGGTCAGCCGTCATGGGTCCACCGTCATCCGATAAGAGTTGCAAAACGCAAGGCGCCGAAGATCATCGGCGAACAATTAAGAAGTGATGCTGGGAAGAACATCCCAGGAAGTGATGCCCTCATAAAACTTTAGACGCAACGCCGGCAAAGATCGCGCCGGGACGCAAGGCACTGAGGAGCATCAGTGGACGCAGGGCTGGCGAAGAACATGCCAGGACGCAATGCCCGCTTCGCGGGGAAAGACCTTCACTGCCAGTGTGCTTCGCAAGCCAGTCACCTTCGGTGGCCAGTCTCGCCTTCGGCGAGGCCAGTTCCGGCTGTGCCGGCAAAGAGCAGCCTCTAGGAACGGGTTACAGAGTGCGGGTTAGTAAGATCGGGTTGACAAAAGCGGGTAATCAGAACCGGGTTTTGAAGAGGGAGATCCCGTGTAGTTGCATCACGGGATGACAAAGTCGGTGGATTCCAGGGCAGGCTCTACGGGATAACAATTTAAGATGATTGTGCAGTTCTCTTGTAGGGGCGAACGGCCGTTCGCCCGAAAAAGGTCCTGGTTGGAATCTCTGCCTTTTACGCAAAAAATGGGACAGACCATAGCAGAAGTCGCAAGGCGCCGAAGATCATCGGCGGACGCAAGGCCGGGAAGTTCATCCCGGGACGCAAGGCCCGCTTCGCGGGGAAAGAGCCACGTCTAGGAACGGTTAATGAAGATCGGGTTGTGGAAGCGGGTTGTCAGAACCGGTTCTTGAAGAGGGAGATCCCGTGCAGAAGCATCACGGGATGACAGAACGGAGGGCACGAACACGATCCAATCAGAATCCCCGAACGGGACCCCAAACAGGAGAGCTTCAGGGCAGCCCTACGAGATGACACAGCACCACCAACTCTCGTCATCCTGCTGCAACCTTTCATGTCATTGTGACGGACTCCATTTTTATAGTTACTGTAATATTGTCTGATCCAGATTAGAGACTTTCTTTTCGTTCGGCATATGCAGATATGAACTCCTAGAAAAACAGCTTAGACTATCCTCAGAGGGGCACGGCCTTTAAGTCTGATTCGTGGATTCTTTCTTTGTTCTTACTTGCCAGCGGGAAGTGCGATAATAATGGAAACCGGGTCTCTGAATGAAGAAGGGTTGCGAACTTTGATAATGATTTGCAGATAATGAATATTGCTAGAAAAGCAGAAGACCAGTTCGAAAAATCGCGTGATCGTTGCTTTTTCCTTTTGAATAGTCTGCCTGCTCGACTGTCAAGAGAATCGGAATAAGAATTCATGAGCTGGTAGTAGTTGGGAATTTGAGAAGATCATGTCTTTATGAATAGGGTACAATACGATTCGATTCTTATTGGAGGGATTGCTGTGGAGTTCAAAAAGATGAGAAGGAGAGACAAAGAGTTGCCACCCGAAGTCGCAAAGAAGATTCTGAGATACGGATCATTTGGCGTTCTCTCAACCGCTGATGCAAAGGGAATTCCTTACGGGGTTCCTGTCAACTATGTTTACGTTGATAACGTGATCTATATCCACTCGGCTACTGTTGGTCACAAACTCCAGAACATTGCTTCCAACAGCGATGTTTCTTTCTGCGTTGTCCAAAGAGCAGAGGTAATCCCCGAAAAGTTTTCGACCGACTACAGAAGTGCAATTGCTTTTGGAAGAGCGATTATCGTACAAGATTCGCAAGAGAAAGTCGATAGTTTGAAGAAGCTAGTTGCGAAGTATTCTGCCGATTTCTTGAGTGAAGGAGCAGAGGAGATAGATGCATCACTAGATGTCACTGCCGTTATTCGTATAGATATCCTTCACCTCACTGGAAAAGGTTCAGGAGAAGATTAAGGAACATAGGAGCTATCAAGAAGTGATGCCCTTGTAGAACATTGGAGGCATTGCCGGCAAAAATCGCGCCGGGTCGCAATTCCCGATTCGTGCGGAAACAAAGGATCGGGTGAAAAGAGCGGGTGTGAAACAGAGGATCGGGTTACAGAGTGCGGGTTAGAAGGATCGGGTTGATAAAAGCGGGTAATCAGAACCGGGTTTTGAAGAGGGAGATCCCGTGTAGTTGCATCACGGGATGACAAAGTCGGTGGATTCCAGGGCACAGGCTCTACGGGATAACAATTTAAGATGATTGTGCAGTTCTCTTGTAGGGGCGAACGGATGCCCGTGAGTGGATTTCAGTGCAGGCTAAAGGGATGAAATCGCATAGGCTCACTGTATGACTGCCCTTCAGGTCATCCTGACATGCTCTTGGTCAGCATCCTGTCTCTCGCGAAAATAGGGACAGACGTCAGGAGCCCGTCAGTCCCTATTTTCGCTTACAGCGTTCAGCGGGTTTTGGATGTGAGATCCCGTGCAGACCCCCTGAACAGGAGCCCCAAACAGGATCATATTGGGGCAGGCTAATCAGGACAGGCTCTACGGGATGACTGTCCTATGTATAATGGTCATCAGACAATTCTCCAGCTGAAATCTGGTTTCGGCATTGTTCTTCTCGGAGGACGGGGGACCGCTGACGGTAAACGGGCCTTTTCAGCGTTCAGAGACTCTTGTACATGAGCACTCCATGGCAAACTATAAGAAGTTGACAGCGTATGATTTCTCATTCACAGACGATCCCGCTTCACATAGTTTTTCAGCTGACTGTAGAAGTTCTCTCTTGTTCCTGCCAAAACGATTACAACTACCTGTGTTTCGTCATATATTCTATAAGCCACTTCATATTTCGTTTTCTCATAGAAGAAGTGCCTGCAGAACAATCCGGAAAGGTCTCCAGACTTTCGTTCACCGGCATATGGATCAACCCTAATGTCAAGTAGAACTCTGAAATATTGCTCTTTAAGCGGCTTTTCCTTAAGCTTCTTAAAGTACTTAACAACAGCACTTGAAAAACGCGCTTCAAACAATTACTTCTTACCCTCTTCAGAAAAGACCTCAGCTAGACTAAGGCTTTTTCTGTTTCCTTCTGCGATTTCATCTGCTTCCTTTATCATGGAGTCAATTGCCGGTCTTATCTTTCTTCGCATTTCTCTGAATTTTGAAAGAAGTTCTTCTCCTGAGTATCCTCTTGAAATGAGCTCTGCAAGGATTTCTTCAGAGAATTCTTCTAGCGACTCCTGCAACGGGCGAATTACTATTTCATTTTCCCGAAGAGTACATTCAGCCTCTTTTCCAAATCCGAGTAGCTCATAATACTTAAGCGGGATAGTTACTTGTCTTTTGTCGGACACACGGATAATCTTTCGTTCCTCGATCTTCTCTTTCTCAGTATCCTTGGCCATTCATCTGCTCCTTTCGCTTCAAGATTAGTCGACTCAATTATATCATTTACCAAGATACCAAGTATATTGGATACCAACTTATTTAAATAAGAGAGATAGTTTTCCATTTTTGATACTGTTCAATCGAGTGAGCGAAGATCTATTAAAAGAAGTGATGCTGGGAAGAACATCCCAGGAAGTGAGGCCCGGAGGAACATCCGGGGAAGTGATGCTGCTTCGCAGGAGGCAAAAGAGAGCCAGTCTGCTAACGCAGGCCATTTCCGCTATGTGGGAGATGAGATCCCGTACAGGATCATTACGGGATGACAATTTAAGATGATTGTGCAGTTCTCTTGTAGGGGCGAACGGCCGTTCGCCCGAAAAAGGTCCTGGTTGGAATCTCATGCCTATTACGCGAAAAATGGGACAATAGGAGCGTTTGGGAGCGAGTCTGCTAACGCAGGCCAGTCACCTTCGGTGGCCAGTCGTACTTCGTGCGGCCAGCTCCAACTTCGTCGGGCAGAAGAGCTGATTCTAGGATCGGTTTTCTAAGAACGGGTGAGAAAACCGGGTTATGAGAATCGGGTTTTGAAGAACAAGCTGCTGAATCAAGTTCAGACTAATTTGTCGGCTAATTCGGAGGACGGAGGACCGGTGACTGTGAACGGTTTTTTTCAGCGTTTAGCGGGTTTTCGTTCTTAAGCGTGAAGCGGTTCTTAGGTGCGAGATCCCGTGCAGAGGCCCTGAACAAGAGCATTTCAGGGCAGGCTCTACGGGATGACTGTCCTATGTATTATGGTCATCAAACAGTTCTCCAGCTGAAATCTGGTTTCGGAATTGTTCTTGCAACTCTTGTCGGAGGACGGTGGACCGGTGACTGTAAACGGGTTTTTTCAGCGTTCAAAGACCCTTGTACATGAGCACTCCATGGCAAACTATAAGAAGTTGACAGCGTTTGATTTCTCATTCACAGACGATCCCGCTTCACATAGTTTTTCAGCTGACTGTAGAAGTTCTCTCTTGTTCCTGCCAAAATGATTACAACTACCTGTGTTTCGTCATATATTCTATAAGCCAATTCATATATTCTATAAGCCACTTCTTATTTCGTTTTCTCATAGAAGAAGTGCCTGCAGAACAATCCGGAAAGGTCTCCAGACTTTCGTTCACCGGCATATGGATCAACCCTAATGTCAAGTAGAACTCTGAAATATTGCTCTTTAAGCGGCTTCTCCTTAAGCTTCTTAAAGTACTTAACAACAGCACTTGAAAAACGCGCTTCAAACAATTACTTCTTACCCTCTTCAGAAAAGACCTCAGCTAGACTAAGGCTTTTTCTGTTTCCTTCTGCGATTTCATCTGCTTCCTTTATCATGGAGTCAATTGCCGGTCTTATCTTTCTTCGCATTTCTCTGAATTTTGAAAGAAGTTCTTCTCCTGAGTATCCTTTTGAAATGAGCTCTGCAAGGATTTCTTCAGAGAATTCTTCTAGCGACTCCTGCAACGGGCGAATTACTATTTCATTTTCCCGAAGAGTACATTCAGCCTCTTTTCCAAATCCGAGTAGCTCATAATACTTAAGCGGGATAGTTACTTGTCTTTTGTCGGACACACGGATAATCTTTCGTTCCTCGATCTTCTCTTTCTCAGTATCCTTGGCCATTCATCTGCTCCTTTCGCTTCAAGATTAGTCGACTCAATTATATCAGTTACCAAGATACCAAGTATATTGGATACCAACTTATTCAAATAGGGGAGCTAGTCTTTCATTTTTGATACTGTTCAATCGAGTGAGCGAAGATCTATAAGAAGAAGCGATACTGCCAAAACATTAGATGCATTGCCGACAAAGATCGCGCTGGGACGCAAGGCGCCGAAAATCATCGGCGAACAATTAAGAAGTGATGCTGGGAAGAACATCCCAGGAAGTGAGGCCCGGAGGACATCCGGGGAAGTGATGCCGACTTCGTCGGGAAGTGATGCTGCTTCGCAGGAAGCCTGTCAAGTAAGACGTCAACGGTTCTCCGACCAGAACGAAAAGCCAGATCTACGGTTTATGAAGAACGAGATCCCGTGCAGACCCATCACGGGATGACTGTCCTATGTATTATGGTCATCCAACAATTCTCCAGCTGAAATCTGGTTTCGGCATTGTTCTTCTCGGAGGACGGAGGACCGGTGACGGTAAACGCGGCTTTTCAGCGATCAGCGGGTCTTTGATTTTAAGCGTGCAGCGTTTCTTAGGAGCGAGATGCTGAATCAAATTTAGACTGGTGGGATTATGAGTAGGGTATAGTGTGTAGAGTCTCCGGTCCAGTGAAGGCTATACGCGATGACAGCCCCTTCATGCTTTGGAAAATTCTGACAAAGTTCCTGGTAAGTATCTCGGTATTCTCGTGAGCGAAGCGAACGTCTCGAATGCTTTTTCTCGGCTCTTACCAGCGTTTGGCAGTCCTGAAAACGAAAATAATCCTTTGACACTTTGCTTCTTTCTTCCTCTTCACGTCATCTGACATGCTGCGGGTTAAATCTCGGTATTCTCGTGAGTGCAATTAACCTCTCGAAACGATCTTTCTCGTCTTTTCACGACTTTACGTGTCAACGGGTCGTTGATTTTCATCATGCTCTAACCGTCGAGATGCCAACTAAACAGTCTCATAGATTACTAAAGCTGCTCTGTTCTTGTTATAATTCCGATGAATGAACTCACTGGAGGCGATTTAGATGAACAGAGACACTCTTATTAGAGCAATCATTGGCGCTGTAATGGTATTGCTTGGTATTCTAATCATATTTGTCAAGTCATTCACTCTGAATCTCTGGCTTCTTTTTCTATGGATTCCAGCGGTCTTCATGGAGTACAGAGCTTTCACCGGGCGAGACAAGAATCTCTTCGTTCCTGGAGGTGTGCTGCTAACGGTTGCAGTGATTCTGTCACTGAATGTAATCTTCTCAGGTTTTATAACTGGAGGCGGTTGGGCCTTATTTATTGCCGCTCCGGCAGTGGGTCTCTTTCAGTCGTATTTCGGTGGAGCTGAGAGGGATAGGGGAGTTCTGATATCTGCGTCTGTCTTATCGGCGATCTCTCTACTGTTCCTTTTCATCTCGCTGGCACCGACAGTGCTTGGCGTATTCATCGGCATAGCTCTTCTCGCAGTTGGAGGCTTGGTAGTCTACAAGAGTCTTAGAACAATCAGAAGATAGGAGGAATAAATATGAAGGCTATGATTTTAGCAGCCGGAGCCGGAACAAGGCTGAAACCGCTGACGAACAGGCTGCCAAAACCGATGCTTCCGATTATAGAGAAGCCGGTTATTGAGTTTATCCTTGAGCTGCTTGCTAAGTATGACGTGAAGGAGATTATGATCAATCTCTCTCACCTCGCAGGCGTGCTTCAGAACTACGTAAGGAGCGGGTACAGATATGGTGTGAGAGTCGGCTACTCCTTCGAAGGACATTTTGAAAAAGGGCAGCTGGTACCTGAACCAATTGGTTCGGCAGGGGGATTGAAGAAGATTCAAGAAGAGTCCGGCTTCTTCGATGAAACGTTCATTGTACTTTGCGGCGATGCGATAGTGGATTTCGATCTGGCAAAGGCATATGAATTCCATAGGGCAAGCGAATCCATAGCGACAATCATTTCAAAGGAAGTCGAGAGAGATAAGGTACCCAACTATGGAATCATCGTCTGCGATTCGGCGGGAAGGGTCCAATCCTTTCAGGAAAAGCCGTCGGTAGAGAAGGCGAAATCAAATCTCGCAAACACAGGCATCTACATATTTGAACCTGAAGTCTTCAACTACATACCAAAGAATCAGTTCTTCGATATAGGGGGCGAGCTTCTTCCCCTGCTCGTTCAGAAGAAAGAAAGGGTCTTCTCGCTCGATACGAAGATAGACTGGTATGACATCGGAAGAAACTCAGATTATCTGGAGATACTCGGTATGGCTCTCGAGGGAAGGATAAAGAACTTCAAACCTTCAGGGAGAGAAGTGACCGAGGGCTTATGGAGAGGTACGGGCTCAGTCCTCGAAAAGAGTATGAAGATTATTACGCCAGTCTATGTTGGGGCGGGTTCGATAGTTGAGAAGAATGTGAAACTCGAAGGACCGGTCATGATTGGAGCAAACTGCAGAATTCACGAAGGCGTCGAGCTGAGCAATGTCTTTGTGGGCGACTATACTAGAATCAAGCCTGGCTTCAAGGGAAAGAATCTTCTTATCACTCCGGAGTATTACGTCAGCATAGATGGAAGCGGGGGAGGTATTCTTGATTCCAATCTCAGTCGTTATGTCTCTGATGTGAGGTCCTTTGAAGGCATTTCACCTGTTCGGTAGAGGGGATTCTCTTATCGTGCTAGAATTGTCCATAAGTTTTTTCTAGGAGTTGCTAATGTTGAAGATTGTCAAAGTCAAGAGCCGGCAGGAAAGAAAAGAGTTCATTGAGCTTCCAAGGAGACTATACTGCGATTACCCCCTCTGGGTACCTCCTTTAAGCCATGAAATAAAAGCGGTTTTGAAAAGCAAGAGCTCACAGCTTCTTGCCAATGGTCCTCACAATTTCTTCATCGCAAAGGATGGAAATACGGTGAAGGGAAGGATAGCTGTGGGTATCGAGCAGGTTATGAACCGTGAGAAGTCTGTGGAGCATGCATACTTCACTCTTTTTGAATCTGTTGACGATAAGGGAGTTGCAGAGGCACTCCTGAGAACAGCCGAAAGCTGGGCAAAGAGCAAGAATATGAAGTACCTCAAGGGACCTGTTTCCCCAACCAACGGTGACGACTACCGAGGATTGTTGATAGATAATTTCGATGATCCGCCTGCCGTTATGATGCCCTACAATCCCCCATACTATGTCGACTTTTTTGAAGAGTTCGAGATCTACTTGAAATATCTTGCCTTCAGATACGACCTCGAGAAAGTAATATCTGAGCGCGAGATAAAGTTTAGCGAAATCGCAATGGATCGTTACGGATTCCACGTTGAAGAAGCGAATTTCAAGAGGCTGAAGGAAGTCGCCGCAGATCTTCAAAAGATCATGGAAGAGGCTATCCCGAAGTGGGAAGAGGATGTTCTTCCTCCCACATTCGAAGAATTGTGTGACATGGCAAAGACCCTTAAGACCGTAGCCGATCAGAGAATGGTAATCATCGCGAGATCAGGAGAAAGGCCTATAGGCTACTTTGTGGCGCTGCCGGATTTCAGCCCGCTCATTCGCGAGATTGACGGAAAGCTCTTCCCCTTTGGGTGGTATAAATTGCTGAGTAAGAGAAAATCCCTGGAACGGGTAAGAGCGGCGATCCTCTTTGTCGTTCCCGATTTCAGAAACAAGGGCGTGCCTTCTGCCATGTTCTTGAGAGCCTACAGAAACATCCAGAATATGGGTTTCAAAGAAATTGAAGGATCATCGGTCAGCTCAATGAACTCAACGATGATAGCAAATGCCCGGCGTGCCGGAGGTGAGGAGTACAAACATTATATAGTCTATGGAAAGAGCCTGCTGAAGAGACCTCTTTCTCTCAGTGAGATATATGGAATTGCTGCGAGCAAATTCGTTCCAAGAGTCCAACAGACTCCTGAAACTCTTCTTCAAAGGATCTAAACTCGGGAGAAGGTTCCGCTGCGAAGGGCTTCTGACTGTATATGAATTCAAGAAAGGCAAAGAGCTTTCTGTATCTGGTCAGGTATGTGAGATCCCTTTCGCTCTCAAAATCATCTGCGCTGAACGTCGTTATGACTTCAAACATAAGAGATAAAGGGGAATAGGGAACTAGTCTCTCGATCTGCAGAAAGGAAGCCATTTCTTCTAGCATTTCGGTTACGAGATCACAGGTTCTGGAATGAGGTTTTTTCGCAATGCTTTCCAGCCAGGGAATGAACTCCCGGTAATAATGGTATTCGGCGGTTTCACCTTCGACTCCGGTGAGTCCAAGAAATCGCAAAGCTGCAATTCTAGAGCCGCTATCGAGAGACAAGAAATGATCTCTTAATGGATCGTCTTCTCCAAATATAAAGTAGGTTGAGCCTCCCAGAACACCGAAAGTCTTCATTGTGTCGAGATATCCACAGATCAGATACTTCTTCGAGACTTCTGAGTCGAAAGTCATAACCGTTCCGTACTGCTCGGAGGGCTCTATAAGTGTAACGTTCATCCCGTCCGTAAACATGTTTACAAATGCCAGAGAATCTCCAAGATACATCCCGATGAGATCGACGGCAACGACTTCCTTGTGGCCTTTCTCTCTTGCCATGAAGAGAGGAAAATTGGAGTAGACGCCTCCGTCTATAAAGACCTCTCCGTTTATCTCTTCACGAGTGAAAGCGGGAAAGTTAGCGCTTGCCAGAACAAAATCGACCAGCCTTCCCTCCGGTATCAGATTTTTGTACATGGCGTACGGCCGCATGACAGTGAGAGAGTAGAGAACGATTCCGAGTTCAATATCGCTTGCCCTTACCTTTTCCTCGACTATCATTTCTTTCATCTTTGTCCTCATAGGTTCTATGTCTATTCCATTTTCGGAAGTGAGAGTTCTCATCGCGGAGGCAAGCTCCATCGTATCCAGGCTCAGAAGATTTCCCTGGATAAGTTCGTACAAGTGAGGAGAGGCATTCATAAGCTCCAGATAATCTATGCTGCACCACATATCCCTGGCAGCTTCAAAGCCTTCACTGATAAGGCCGGCCGCATTGATTGCTCCGACAGAGGAACCGTAAATGGCCTCGATATCTAAACCGAGATCAAGCAAGGCCCCGTAAACACCGACTTCATATGCCCCTCTACCACCGCCGCCAGAAAAGACTACTGCTACCGAGGCGGCAGTAACCGCAAATAGAATTATCAAGGAAACCAGAAGCACTCTTTTCATTTCTTTTCCCCCAGATTTCTCCAAAGTTGTATGAAGGATTTGATGATATTATTATACATTGGAAGGTAAGAGAGTCAGAATGCATGTTAATGAACCTATCACGAGTTTCCTCTCGAAATGGTGTATCATATTAAGTTAGTTTAGCGGACTAGTGAGGCGATTTTTTTGATAAGAGACTTCTTGAAACATAATTGGCCAAGATACCTGTATGGCGCCATCTTTCTTATTCTTGTCGATTTACTAATGTTGATTACGCCAAGAGTGATGGGATTGATAGTAGATGAGATCAGAGGAGGCGCACAAGACCTCAGTTTTGTCGGACTCCTAATATTTGCCGTTATCGGGGTCGCCTTCGGACTTTTCATTACGAGATTGTTCTGGCGGGTCTTCATAATGGGAGCGGCGAGGAAATTCGAGTACTACACTCGAAAGACTCTCTTCGAGAAGCTTCTGACGCTTCCGCCAACCTTCTACGACAAGACTAGGGTAGGCGATCTGATGGCCAGATTCACGAACGACGTTAATGCAGTGAGAATGGCTATGGGTCCGGCGATTGTCATGATTATAGATGCAGTCTTCCTCGTTACCGTAACGATCTTTGCAATGGGTCTCTTCACGAACTGGAATCTGACGTGGATCTCAATTGCTCCGCTTCCCGCGCTGGCAATCGTTTCAACTTTCTTTGGAAAGATGATTCATAAGAGATTCAAGATGGTCCAAGCCTCCTTTTCCGATCTTACAGACACAATTGAAGAATCTATCTCGGGAGTCCGGCTCATAAAGAGTTACGGGATTGAAGACCTCAGAAATGGAACTCTCTCCGACAAGTCAGATACGTATGTTGAGAAGAACATGACACTAGTGAGGGTCTGGGGAATGTTCTTCCCGCTGATTCAGACTCTCTCTATGCTCGGCTCGGTGCTTGCGACCTTGTTTGGGGGACGCATGGTAATACTGGGCCAGATAACCCTTGGAGAGTACATCACATTCACTTCTTACCTGGGAATGCTGGTCTGGCCGATGACGGCCTTTGGCTGGGTGATCAATATCATCCAGAGAGGGCGCGCCTCTTACAGAAGGCTAATGGAAGTCCTTGAACAGGAGAACAACATAACTACCGACGACCCTGTGAAAATCGACGGATTTGAGGGTCATATAGTCATGAAGAACCTCACTTTCACCTACCCCACCGGCAGCAGACCAGCCCTTGAAAACATCGATTTCGAAGTCAAACCCGGTTCTAAGATAGCCATCGTTGGAACCACAGGTTCAGGCAAATCTACGATAGCGAAATTGATAGCCAGACTGTACCCCGTTGAGGTAGCAATGATCTTCATAGATGGAGTGGATATAAATAGACTGGAACCTGAGGCGATAAGAGAAAATGTCGCTTACGTTCCGCAGGAGACCTTCCTCTTCTCGGAGACGGTTGGTAACAATATCCGCTTCGGAGACATGGGAATATCCGACGAAGAGGTCGAAAAGTACGCGAGCATCGCCTCGATTCATGAAGATATAGAAGGCTTCAGCAACGGGTACAAAACCATTGTGGGAGAAAGAGGCGTGACTCTCTCGGGAGGCCAAAAACAGAGAATCTCTATAGCGAGGGCACTGATTAAGGAGGCACCGCTCGTCGTGCTCGACGATTGTCTCTCGGCCGTCGACACCGAGACTGAAACTGAAATCCTAAAATCCTTGAAGGACTCCGAGGAGAACAGATCGATAATCGTCATCTCTCACAGGCTGAAGGCAGTCGTAGATTCCGACGAGATCTATGTGCTCCATGACGGCAAAGTGGTCGAAAGGGGAGTGCACTCTGAACTTGTTCAGGGCGGTGGACTTTACCAGAGGATGTACGATAGACAGATGCTCGAAGAAAAGCTCGAGGAGGAATAGCGATGGCCGAAAACGTATATAGCGAAGTAGAAGAGAAACTAAAAGTAGAAGACTGGCGAGTTGTCTTCAGGCTGTGGAAATATACGAAGCCATATGTCGCTATTCTGATTCTGGGATTGATTCTTATCGGAGCGTCTTCGGCGCTTGATCTTCTTCCCCCTCTGCTGATGAGAAGAGCGATAGATAACTACATGGACAATCAGTATTCTCTGGTCGTGGTTGAAGAAAACGGTTCCTTCAACTTCGTGGAATCCGATGAAGGAGCATTCTACCTCCACCAGGATGAGTCAGGTTTATATAGTGTGACTGACGGTACGACAAGTTATCCGATAACCGAGGAACAACTCAGAAATTTAAGGGTCGAAGATCTTAACGGGATAGGTCAAATAGCGATCTTCATGATCCTGATACTCGTCTCGCTTTTCTTCGTCAATTACGGGCAGGTGTATGCGACATCGTACATGGGACAGAAGATAACCCACGGTATCAGGGTGGACCTCTTCCGGCATCTCTTGAGAGTGCCGATGAGGTTTTTCGATACGAATCCCAGCGGAAGACTGGCGACTAGAGTCGCAAACGACACTCAGAATCTGGCCGAATTCTTTACGAGCGTCATTACTTCGATGGTGAAAGACGTCCTCTTGCTCGGAGGAATCATCATAATAATGCTTAACCTATCTACCTACCTGGGATTGATCACAGTTGCTATTCTTCCGATCATTGCGGGAGCGATATTCGTCTTCCGTTACTTCGACAGGATAGCCTATAGAAAGGTGAGAACGCGCCTTGCGATAATAAACGCCTTCCTTGCCGAGCATATTTCCGGCATGTCGATTACCCAGCTCTTCAATCAGGAAGTTAGAAAGAAGGGCGAATTCGATTCAGTTAACAAGAGCCACCTCAAGAGTCTTATGGAACAGCTGTGGGTATTTGCCATTTTTAGACCGCTGCTGGATCTTCTTTATTACGTGACCATAGCCATCGTTATCTGGTTTGGCGTCAAGAGTATTCTAGGAAACACGCTGGCCTTCGGAGTGCTTGTTGCGTTCGTTTCGTACATCGATATGTTCTTCCGTCCGCTGCATGACATTGCAGAGAAGTACGACATTGTACAGAATGCACTCGCCTCGGCCGAGAAGATCTTCAAGCTGATGGACGAAACCGAAGAGACGTACAATCCCGATGAGGCTGCAACGAAGACACTCGAAGGAAGCGTTGAGTTTGAAAACGTGACCTTCGCGTACGATGGAGAGCACAAAGTGCTGAAAGACATCAGCTTTGGAGTGAGGCCGAAGGAAAAGATTGCCTTCGTCGGCGAAACAGGAGCCGGGAAGACCTCTATCATCAGCATTCTCACCGGACTGTACAAGATTCAGGCCGGTGAGATAAAGATAGACGGCAAGAACATCTACGACTACAATCTCCAGAGCTTACGGAAAAAGGTTGGAGTTGTACTCCAGGATGTCTTCCTATTTTCTGGTAGTATTCTAGATAATATTCGCCTCTTCGACGAGACTATTTCACGGGAGAAGGCCATAGAGGCTGCAAAATACGTATATGCCCATCACTTCATTGATCGCCTTCCTGACAAATATGATTCAGTGATCCTTGAAAGAGGCGGCACACTGTCTGCCGGAGAGCGCCAACTGATTGCGCTTGCCAGGGCCGTCGTCTTCAATACGGATATTCTTGTTCTCGATGAAGCGACTGCCAATGTCGACACGGAAACAGAAGCTCTTATTCAGAAGGCTATGGAGAGAATTTCTAAAGAGAAGACGATGATTACGATCGCCCACAGGCTTTCGACCATAAGGAATGCGGACAGGATAATGGTGATTCATAAGGGTATGCTGGTAGAATCGGGGACTCACGACGAGCTTCTCTCAAAGGGAGGAATATACTCGGATCTCCACAGACTGCAGTACGAGCTCGGAGACATCGCTTAGGAGTCTGATCACTTTTCCTCGCCGTTGTCTTCGAGTTCTTCGGAAGTGATTTCATCGATGTCGCTTGTATCCTCTAGAGAGGCAGGCAGATCGAGCTTCAAAGGCTCATCTTCTGGTCTCTTCTTTTTAGGCCTTAGCTGAAGCATGGGGAATTCGTACGGTCTGGTAGCCATTCTTCTTCCCAGTGTAGACATAACGTTGAAGAAAACCTGCGGCACGGTCTTGATCTTTGTCGTCTGTACTCTCCTGAGAAGAAGGAAAGCCGTGAACCTGAAGAAGGCACCCATAAGGAAAATCACCTGTATTCCGTAGAAGTCGATTCCGAGCAATGTAATGCTCTTTCCCTTCAGATAGGAAGCGACAAGTCCTCCGAGTAGTGAACCACCTAAAGCGCCAATTCCATTCAGAAAGGCCTGCACAGCGACGTAGGACTCTACTGACTGACCGCGTATCATTCCCATCATCATTGTGAAGATACATAGGTTGATTGCGCTCCATACAATTCCAGTTACTATCGCATCTACGGGCAGCAGAATAGCCGCTGTCTGAGGCGTAACGAAGATCCACATCAACGCGAGACAAGTGGCCCCAAGTACTCCAAATTCGGCAACTGACTGGTGACCGATTTGATCGGAAATCTTCCCCCACAGGAAATACATCAGCATGGCGGTGAGCGAAGCAACGATGCTCAAAATGCTGAGATAGGCGTAACTAACCTTGAGATTGACCAACTGGTGGTAAGCGTAGAAAGGGCCTGAAATAGTTATCGCAAAATTCCAGACAAAGGCGAACATTAGGTACTGTCTGAACTTGAGGTTGGCGAAGACCTCCCTGAACATTCTTCCCCGCCCGTATGTCTTGACCGGTGGAGCGTAATGACTCTTCAGGAGAAGCATCGTGACTATTGCAAATGCGCTTGCCATAGAGGTAACAATTATGAATCCAAGAGAGCCCTCATAACGGTCAAGTATAAGTGAGTAGACTGGTGCAATCAGCATCGTACTGAGCGAGAGGATCAGATTTCTTCTGCCATAGTAACTTCCCGTCTTTTCTGGATCAATGACATCCCCCATTATGGAAGCCCAGAAAGTTCCCACAAGCGAATTTCCAAATGCTATTACCGACAGCAGAATTAGAAGAAGCGACTGAGACTTCATCCCCAGGGCAAGCGTGACCGGTATGAAGGCCAGAGGAATTCTTCCTATAAGAGCGCTAAAGAGCATCGCTTTCTTTCTGTCTTTGAAGAGTCTCATTACCAGTGGGGCAGCTAGCTGAACGAGCTGAGCGAGCGTTGGAAGGACTCCAATTATTGCGATCAGCATTTCGGAGGCGCCGTACTCGAGAGCGAGACCAGTAACGATAAAACCTTGCGTCACAAGGAAGGCAAGGTTGAAAAACGATCCCTCGAAGATCGCAAGTGTTCTAGTTCTTTTGTATTCAGGTTTGTTGTAGCCCAAGTAGTCGTCCATTACAGCTCCCGCAAAAGAAAAAGTGCGCATTCATTTGACAGTTTATCACCGAAAGAATCGTTCATGTCGCGTTATAGTAAACTCTTCCTTTTCAATTATGATAAATTGAAGAACTAGTGAGAGGCTGGGAAAAGCTTCAAAGGAAGTCATGCCCTTATAAAACATTAGACGCAATGCGCCGGAGAACCTTCTATGAAGTGATGCTGGCAAGTACATGCCAGGAAGTGATGCCCGAAAGAGCATCCGGGGAAGTGATGCGCCGAAAGATCGCCGGCGGAAGTGAGGCTGCTACGCAGGAGGCAAAAGAGAGCCAGACTGCTAACGCAGGCCAGTCTCTGCCAGAGGCAGAGGCCAGTCACCTTCGGTGGCCAGTCTTTGCTTCGCAAAGGCCAGTTCCGCTACGCGGGCAAAAAGAGCCGCTTGGATAAGAAACGCTGACCGCTGTACGCTGGGAAAAGCATCACAGGAAGTGATGCCCTTATAAAACATTAGACGCAATGAGCCGGAGAACCTTCTATGAAGTGATGCTGGCAAGTACATGCCAGGAAGTGATGCCCGGAAGAGCATCCGGGGAAGTGATGCGCCGAAAGATCGCCGGCGGAAGTGAGGCTGCTACGCAGGAGGCAAAAGAGAGCCAGACTGCTTCGCAGGCCACTCAGGCTTAGTAAAGGCCACTTTTAAACTACGGAGAAAAAATTCGCTGATGACGATCTTGTCAGGCGATTGTGAGAATCTCACTTTCCGTCATGCCGGAGCGTGATCCGGCATCTCGCTCCTAAGAATCGCTATACACTAAGAAACAAAACCGCGCTGATCGCTGATAAATCCACTTGTAAGGCTCTCTTTAGAGAACCTTTCAACGGTGAATCGGTTTCAATCTGCTCTTTCGAAGCCCCAACCTGCAGCCCCCGACCCCGGTTCTCAAAGCCCAGATCCCGGGTCAAGCCCGGGATGACGGCCTTTGGTGATTCAGAAAGCATCGCATACCGTGAAAGCACATTGTAATTCTAAAGAGCAAAACAATCCGTCATTCTGAACTTGATTCAGAATCTCGCTCCTAAGAATCGCTATACGCTAAGGAACAAAACTTCGCTGATCGCTGACAAAACCGCTTTTAAGGCTCTCTTCGGAGAAAGGATAACCGTTGAACAGTGAACCAGCCTCACTTTGCTCTTTCCTATGCCAACCTGCAGCCCCCGACCCCGGTTCTCAAAGCCCAGATCCCGGATCACGTCCGGGATGACGGCCTTTGGTGATTCAGAAAGCATCGCATACCGTGAAAGCACATTGTAATTCTAAAGAGCAAAACAATCCGTCATTCTGAACTTGATTCAGAATCTCGCTCCTAAGAACCGCTATACACTAAGAAACAAAACCGCGCTGATCGCTGATAAATCCACTTGTAAGGCTCTCTTTAGAGAACCTTTCAACGGTGAATCGGTTTCAATCTGCTCTTTCGAAGCCCCAACCTGCAGCCCCCGACCCCGGTTCTCAAAGCCCAGATCCCGGGTCAAGCCCGGGATGACGGCCTTTGGTGATTCAGAAAGCATCGCATACCGTGAAAGCACATTGTAATTCTAAAGAGCAAAACAATCCGTCATTCTGAACTTGATTCAGAATCTCGCTCCTAAGAATCGCTATACGCTAAGGAACAAAACTTCGCTGATCGCTGATAAATCCACTTGTAAGGCTCTCTTTGGAGAACCTTTCAACGGTGAATCGGTTTCAATCTGCTCTTTCGAAGCCCCAACCTGCTACCCCCGACCCCGGTTCTCAAAGCCCAGATCCCGGGTCAAGCCCGGGATGACTATGTTAGGGGATTCCGAAAATCTCAAATAGCGTCATGCTGAACTTGATTCAGCATCTTGTTCTATGAAGACTCACACTTCCAGATAGATGTTTCTATCGTGACTGCATCAAATTGCAGGACTTACGTCGAGGCTGGGATTGTAGCCGGATACTTCGAAAAATCAAATGACCATTATCCATGGTCTGTGGACCCGGAAGCTTTCAAGACGGACTTTCACTTTTGGGAAATCCTCTCCGAGTGTGACAAACTCGGCAGTTCCGCTGGAGTTCAATAGAACGGTGTCTTCACTGAACAATCCGTCAATTCGGGGTCCTATCGCATAACTTGCCGGTGACTTCACAGCTATTTGCGAGTCGGGTGAAAAGAGAAACTTATTCTGCGTATACCCAATGCTTCCACCGGGACTGTAGCTCATGATCTCATTTCCCGCATTTAAGGATATATAAGCATTCTTGATCTCTGCGAAGACCTCTCCCATGCTCTTTGCTCTCATGATCGCTACGGCGGCTTTCGCGGCAATGCCCGATGCTCTCTCATGCTTCTGCTCAATTTCTTGAGGTACGGCACCAAAGTGAAAATACCTGCTGAGAGAGACAGTTAGTCCTTGCTTCTTGATTGTCGCCCTAAGCATCAGATACCTACTGACTTTCTTGGCGGTCGAGACCGGATATGGAGACTTCGAAATCCTCTCGTCGGAAGCCACGCAGAGAGTCGGAATTTCCAGGCCCGACTCAATGAAGATTGCTCTGAGAACCTTCTCGATCTCAATCTCGGTCATTCCAGGCTGAAGCTCTGGAGCGAACTCACAAAGTATGTTCTCAGAGAGTTTACCTACTACCCTGAGACGTAGAATTTCTCTGTCATTCAGAAGCTGGGTCCTTTCATAAAAGCTCTCGGCAAGTGGAACATAATTAGAACAAGAAGATGAGACATCGCTGTCAACGGCAATGTGTTCGAATTTACTGCACAGTCTGCTGGCCGAATCAATCATGCTTGGTAATCCACTACAGGAGAGAATCTCAACATCATGTGGGAGGACTTCGTCTTTTATCCTTTCGCAGTCATATTCAGGACACAAAGCGATGACCATCGAATCCGTAATTAGGAGCCAGAAACCACCAAAATCAGATGAAGTGTCTATTCTGGGATCCACCTCACCTTCGAAAAACCACTGAATATTAGAGTTTCTTGTCAACATCACGGCTTCAACCGAGGCTTCCGCAATGTATTCTTTGACTATTTCATGTCTTGTCAATTAAACCCCTCCAGCAGAGCTTAACCCTATTCTATCAGAGGGAATCGAAAATATTGGAGATCGAAAATATTCTTCCTCCCGCAGGAGGGGAGGCTGACTTTGTTGGGAAGTGAGGCTCGCTGCCGCGAGGAAGTGATGCCCTCATAAAACATTAGACGCAATGCCGGCAAAGATCGTGCCGGGACGCAAGGCACTGAGGAGCATCAGTGGACGCAAGGCTGGCGAAGAACATGCCAGGACGCAATGCCCGCTTCGCGGGGAAAGACCTTCTGTGCCAGTCTGCTAACGCAGGCCAGTCTTTGCTTCGCAAAGGCCAGTTCAGGCGACGCCCGGCAAAGAGAGCCGCTTGGATAAGAAACGCTGACCGCTGTACGCTGGGAAAAGCATCACAGGAAGTGATGCCCTTATAAAACATTAGACGCAATGCCGGCAAAGATCGTGCCGGGACGCAAGGCACTGAGGAGCATCAGTGGACGCAAGGCTGGCGAAGAACATGCCAGGACGCAATGCCCGCTTCGCGGGGAAACAAAGGATCGGGTTAAAAGAGCGGGTTACGAAGTGCGGGTTAAGAAAACCGGGTTAATAAGAGCGGCTTTTGCTAAATAAAGAAAAAAGTATCTAAATTAGGATTATGACTATAGATACTAGACGTAAGGCTACGCTGGAACGTTTCAAGAAGTGATGCTGCTTCGCAGGAAGCCTCTCAAGCCACCGGTCCATCGTCCTCCGAGAAGAACAATGCCGAGACCAGATTCTAGCTGGAGAATTGTTGGATGACCATAATACATAGGACTGTCATCCCGTGATGCTTTTGCACGGGATCTCGCAACCAAAAACCGCTTCACGCTTAAGAACGAAAACCCGCTAAACGCTGAAAAGGCCCGTTCACCGTCACCGGTCCACCGTCCTCCGAATTAGCCGACAAATTAGTCTGAACTTGATTCAGCATCTTGTTCTTCAAAACCCGATTCTCATAACCCGGTTTTCTCGACCCGTTCTTAGAAAACCGATCCTAGAATCCGCTCTTCTGCCCGACGAAGTCGGAGCTGGCCGCACGAAGTGCGACTGGCCACCAAAGGTGACTGGCCTGCGTTAGCAGACGGGCTCCCAAACGCTCCTATTGTCCCATTTTTCGCGTAAAAGGCATGAGATTCCAACCAG